>JACPKS010000074.1 GCA_016186905.1 Deltaproteobacteria bacterium | reverse complement strand
CTCGTCGAGATGTACCAGAGCAAGAAAGAAGAGCTCGACGAGAAATACGACGGAAAAGACGGGAAAAAATCCCAATATGAAAATCTCGAATTTTCAAAGAAGGTCCTGAAGAAAGAGATGGTTCCGTTTTACGTCGAGCTGGGTGGCGAAAGCGCGGGCGACGTGATCGCCGTTTTAAAGCAGTCCGATCCGACGCTGATCGGCTGCCATGCGCTGACGCTTCCGGCGGACAAACTCCGGATCGTGAGCGGCAGCGGCTCATCCGACCAATCCGGAACCGCGACGACTCCGCCGCTCAAGACCGAAGAGGTTCCATGCAATCTTTTGAACAATTTCGCGGATGATCGCTCCCAGGAAAAGATTCAGGAAAGCGTGAACAAATGCATGGACGACGCGATCGCGAAGACCGGCGGAAAAAAAATAAAGTCGATCCGAACCTTCGTCGACTCGTGCGCGAGCATGGTGCGCTCCAAGGGTTTCAAGAGCAACCTGGAACTCTCGCAGAACCGCGCGCTCGCGATGGAGAGCGCCGTGAACTCCTACATCAGCGGCAAGGGGTATTCGAACGTCGCGGATGATCCGGAAGTGAACTACAAAGGCGAGAATAAAGACGCGACCGGTAAATACAATGGCACCTGCGGCCCTCTTCCGCCTGTCGGCTACGGGATGGAACCCAATCTCATCTTGCCCGTGTGCGAAAAAAACGGCTCGAGTTTAAGCGACGTCGATAAACGCGAAAAAGAGATGGCCGCTTTGCGAAATGAGCTCGGCGTCAAATGCCAGGGCGATGTCGCGGATAAACCAGGGTATGACTGGCTCTGCGACAAGTCTTTCCCAAAGAGCGCCTCAGACGCGAAAGACAAGAAAAAATACGAGGATGCATACAGTAAGCACCGCAAGGCGGAAATTCGCGTCGTCGTCGCATACGAAGACGAACCCCGGAAAACGCCGCCGACAAAAACTCTCGAAAAAACGCCGCCTTCAGACGTCGCTCAGAAACCGAAAAGCGTCGTCCAGTGCTATAAACCATCGCTCAGCTACGACACCTTCTCGAAGAAAACGACCAAGGGAACCTCGATTACGATTGGCGGCCCGCCCGGCGGCAGAGGCGGCGGCGGCGGCAAGGGAAAGAAAAAAGTCGCCGAGTGTCCCGTATTCGACTCGGAATCGGGCCGGAACAGCGCCGGCGAAGAGATCACGCTCTTCAAGTTCAAATACTGGAGCCGGCACGCCAATCGTGAAGGCGTGCGCGCCGAAGACACCGAAATGGGCGGCAATTACGGCGAGTCGGACCAGTAGCGCAAGCGCGCCAAAGGGCGACAGGTGCCGTAGAACCAGCATTTTTTGCCCTCTCGCGCCAAACGCGCCACTGTCAAGCGCTTGCCTGCTGACTTACTCCTCTCAATGACTCCATGTTACGTACCGATACGTCATCTGGAGGATCTCCCCAAATGAGCAGAATCATGATCGTAGACGACGACTTCGACACCTTGAGATACTGCGAAGGGCTTCTCGCTCCGCAGGGCAACGAGATTTTGATTCACACCGACGCCCATCGCGCGCTCAAGGTTCTTGAGCAACATCCCGTCGACCTGCTGATCGTCGACATCGTCATGCCGGCCATGAGCGGCTTTGACTTCATCCACGCCGTTAAAAAACTGGAGCAATTCAACGCTCCCATCCTCATGCTCACGGGGAGAAGCGCCCCCAAGGACGTGCTCACCGCGCTCGAGCTTGGCGCCACCGATTATCTCGTCAAGCCGATCGACAAAGACCTCTTCGTCGGCAAGATCGCTTCGATCATCGGCGCGCGTCCGCGGACGCCCGAGGTGCGCTTCGCCCAGGGCGCGACCGACGTTTCGGCCGAGATCGCGATCCCGGCGCGCATCACGGCCGTTTCGGAAATGGGTCTTACGATGAGGACACGGCACTATCTCGACCGCAACGTGCACACGAAGGTCGACTCGCCGCTTTTCGAGGAAATCGGAATCGCGAAGCCTCAGTTGCGCGCGGTGCACTCCAAGCCCGTGGAGAACGACGCCCATTACCGCTACGAAGTCTTCGTGAGTTTCATCGGGCTCGACCAGCTCTCGATGCAGCGGATCCGCCGCTGGATCATCAACCGCGCGATCGCGACGCGAAAGGCCGGGTGAACCATGGACTCGATGGAAAAGCTCAAGCAGGAGTACGTGGCGTCGCTCGCGCAGAAACGCGAAACGATCCGCATCACGCTGGGCTCGGTCATGCGCGCGCTCAAAAACCGCGTCGCACCCGACTGGAAAGCGCTCGAGTTCGTCGTCCACAAATTCGCGGGTTCGAGCGGCACCTACGGATTCAGGGAGCTCTCCGCGCACGCGCGCGACCTTGAAGACCGCATCACCGGCGGCGAATTCGCGTCGGCACCCGCGAAGAAAACCGCGGCATACCTGCACGCCTGGCTCGAACGGCTCGACGCGCTGCTCGAGGGCGCGATCAACGGAAAGAAGGCGGCCTGACGATGAAAATCCTCCTCGCCGAGGACGACGAGAACATCCTCTCCATCGCGTCTTTGGCGCTCGAACGCGTGGGCGGGCACGCGGTCATGACGGCGCGCGACGGTTTCGAAACGCTCGCCGCCGCGGAAACCGCGCGGCCCGATCTCGTGCTTCTGGACGTGATGATGCCGAAACTCAACGGGTTCGATACGTGCGCGCGCCTGAAAGCCGATCCGCGCACGCGCGACATCCCGGTGATTTTTCTTTCGGCTCGCGCGCAGGCGCACGAAATTCAGCGCGGCATGAGCATCGGAGCGCTCGGTTACATCCTGAAACCATTCGACCCAATGACGCTTCCACGTCAGATCGAGGAGATCTTAAAGACTCATGCGGCGGCTTAAGGACGTGATGGGAGTTTTAAAGCTTCAACACCTTCGCATCCGCACGCGGCTGCTCGCGGCGGGCGTGCTCTTGGGCGCGCTCGCGGCCGCCAATCCCCTCTTCGTGAGGCACCACACGCGGCTCCTCTCCGAATTCCACGCCGCCCGCGACGCCGCCTGGAATCTTCGTCACGCGATTCAGGATCTCAACCGGGGGCTCGCCAAAGCCGAAGCCTATCTTGAGTCGCCCGACACCGCGGCTCTGAGACGCCTGGACGCGCTCACCGGTCAAGTCACGGCCGGCGCGGGAAAATACGACGTTTCGGCCTCGAACGCGCTCGCCGTGCAGTACGGCGTCTGGCGCGAGCGCGCGCGACTTGCGCCCACGCAGGAGCGGCGCAACGCCGTTCTCCAGGTCTCCCATCTCTCGGAAGGCATCGACCGGACGATTCGCGTGAAGGAGGAGGAATCCGAAGGGCGGCTGGCCAAGTACATCCGCCGCGTAAAGCGCGCCTCGATCATGGCCGGCGGGCTCGTATTTCTGGGCTTCACGGCCTTCGTGCTCTCGCTCTGGTTCACGTTGCTGCCGGATCTCGCGGCGCTCATCGCGGCCACGCGCGAGTTCAAGCTGGGAAACCTCAACCACCGGGCCGACGTGCCCGCCGGCACCGAAACCGCCGAGCTCGCGGCGGCTTTTAACGAGATGGCCGAGTCGATCAAGGAACGCACCGAAAAACTCGATGAAACCCACCGCCAGAAATCCGACTTCGTCTCGACGGTGAGCCACGAGCTGCGCACTCCGCTCACCTCGATCAAAGGAAGCTTGGGGCTCATCTTGGGCGGCGTCACGGGCGCGGTCCCGCAAGAAGTGGCGCGCATGCTCAAGATCACCGAGAAAAACACCAACCGGCTCATCCGCCTCGTCGACGACGTGCTCGACATCGCGAAAATCGAGGCCGGCGCGATCCGCCTGAAATTCGACAAGCACTCGATCGCCGACGTTCTTTCGCACGCCGTTCAGGGCGTCGATAGCCTCGCGCGCGCCCGCGAGGTGAACCTCACCTGCGACTGGCCCGAAAATTCCGCGCTTGTCGTGGTCGACCGCGACCGCATCGAGCAGGTGCTGATGAACCTTCTCTCGAACGCGATTAAATTCACCGAGGCCGGAGGCACGGTGCATGTTTACTGCGAAAACGAGGTCGCCGACGGCGGCGGCACGGGCGCGCAAAGCCGCGTGCTCGTCCACGTCGAAGATACGGGCCGGGGCATCCCGGCCGAGTTCATGGAGCAGCTCTTCGAAAAATTTCACCAGGCTGAGTCCTCGGTCAACCACGCCCAAGAGGGCACTGGACTGGGGCTTGCCATCGCCAAAGGCCTCGTCGAAGAGCACGGCGGAAAGATCTGGGCCACGAGCGTGGCCGGAGCCGGAAGCCGCTTCACGTTTTCGATTCCGTGGAATGGAACCGAATTCGCCGAAGTCCGCAGGAAGGACGTGGCCTAGCCCTAGCTTGTGTAAAAATACGCTTCGTAGGCCAGCATGCCTAAATCTCGCGGGTATGCTATGACTCTTCGTCTATGGGCATCGCAGCCACCACATTCGCGCTCAACCTCTTCACCGCGCTCGCCATGATCGCCGCGGGCTATGCGGTAGCGCTTCGCCCGCGCAGCGGAATGACGCAGACGCGGCTCAAGAACCTCATGGCCGTGGGTTCAGGATTCCTCATCACGCTGGTTTTTTTCGAGCTGCTGCCCGCTTCGCTTCACACGCCGGGGATCAGCGCGTATTCCGTTTTTTCGACGGTGTTTTTCGGAATCGCGGTCGTGTTCGTCTTCGACCGGTGGTTCGCGCCGATGCTCACGTTTTGGGACAAACCGCACGAAGACGACGGCTGCGCCCACCATCATGACTACCATCACGACCACGGTCATGATCATGCAGCGGTGACGGGCCCGACGCCAGACCACCCGCACGCCGCATGCGGACACGCGATCTTGGGCCACGGCGCCGCCTGTTCGGCCGTAGGCTGCCTCATCGTCTGCTCTTTTTTCGACGGCATCGCGTTTTCCGGCGGACTCGTGCGCGACGTCTCTCTCGGCATGCTCATCTTCATGGGGCAGATCCTGCACGTCGTACCGGAAGGGCTGCTGGCCTCAAGCATCGTGCTCGCCGCGAGCGGTCACCGTAAAAGCGCCCGCCGAGCGGCTCTTGCCACCGGAATCTGTTTTCTCTTGGGCGCCCTCATTCCCGGCCTCGTCACGCTCATTCCCGCTTCGCTCTCGTCCGCCGGTCAGCTCGGAGGCATCCAGAATTTTTTCCTGCCGTTCTCGTCCGGTATCTTGCTTTACGTCGCGCTGGCCCAGCTCGTTCCGGCCTCAAACGGCAGCCGCACCGAAAGCTTTCTCGTCGTCTCGGGCGGCGCGGGGTTCGGACTTCTGCATCTTTTGATCAACCACACGCATTGACGGTATCGCGCGCGGGCGCTAATCATTGATCTTCATTCCTGGTGCGCCGAAGTGGCGGAACGGTAGACGCGCGCGACTCAAAATCGCGTACCTTTACGGGTGTGAGAGTTCGATTCTCTCCTTCGGCACCAGCGCAACTGTGGCAAAACGCGACAGGTGTCGCGTTTTGATCACAGTGCGGATGAGCGAGAAAGCGCCGCGAGTTTACGAGCAAGCTTTCGGAGCGTGGCCGCGAAGCGGCCTGCACAAGTCTTCAGAATATTTTG
>JACPKS010000071.1 GCA_016186905.1 Deltaproteobacteria bacterium | reverse complement strand
GGCAATATTCTTTCGAACAACGGTACGGTCGTCATCAATACTTCAGGAACGTGGGTCGGTCCTTCTGCCAATATCGGAAGCGGCGGCCTGACCGTGACCGCCGGGGGTGCTGCGATCACCGGCAACAGCAACATCACGGGCACGTTGGGTGTCACGAGCTCGCTTACCGCGGGCTCGATCACCACGAGCGGCGCGATGAACGCATCCGGAAAAATAAGTGCTACGGCAGCTCCTACTGGAATAGGTGTGAGCAATGGCTCGTTTTACGTGAACCCCGCGAGCGCCACGTTCGACAACACGTTGTTTGGCGTGGCGGTCAACGGTACGCAAAAATTCCGCGTCGACGCCGAAGGCGACACGGCGGTGGGCGGCGATCTTACCGTTACGGGCACCTTGAACGCGACGGTGGCCAGCGCGGGCAACGCGACCACCGTGAACGGCATCGGGGCTTCCGCGATCGCGACGCCGAATATGCTTTTTCCGCTCGACGGCTCAGGAAAATTTCCGGCCTCAGTGATCACTTCCTCGGGGCTTGACGCCGATACCGTTGATACTTTTCACGCGAGTTCCACGGCGACAAGCGGTTATCTCTATCCGCTGGGCATCGACGCGAAATTCCCGAACTCGGTTTTGAATACCGGGATCGGCAGCGGCCTTAACGCCGACCAGGTAGATGGCTTCCACGCGAGCTCCACGGCGTTAAGCGGTTATCTCTATCCGCTCGGTGTGGGAAATAAATTCCCGAACTCGGTTTTGAACACCGGGATCGGCGGCGGACTCGATGCCGATTCGGTCGACGGAATACATGCGAGCACCGCGCCGCTCGCGAACACGCTCCTTGCCCTTGACGGTTCAGGGAAATTTCCCAGCTCGGTGCTCGACACTGCCGGAATCAACGCCGGAACTCTAGATAGTCTTGATTCCACGGCGTTCGGCCAGATCACCGCCAGCAACTCGTGGACGGGCACGACCAACACTTTCAAAGAAGTGGACATCGCTTCAGGCAGCGTGATCAAGCTACTGGATGGGGCTTCCGGAGCTATTTATCTCAGAAATAATTCCGGCACTTTGCAGTTTCTTGAAAACGACGGCGCGACCGCGGCATGCACGATTTCCCAGACCGGAGTGCTCACGGTGGCAGGCGGCCTTACGGTCAGCTCAGGCACGGTATCGCTGCCTACGGGGAGCATTACGGGTACCCACGTCTTTGACCGCACGATCGCGTCCGTGGATATCGCGACGGGAGCGGTAACGGCCAACGAGCTTGGCGCGGATTCGGTCACGAGCGCGAAAATTCTGGATAACACGGTCGCGAAGGCCGATATCAACACCAACGCGGTCACGGCGGATAAGCAGATCACGCCGGTGTATGTGGGGGGTGCAGGTGCAAACACCACCGCGGTTGCCGACTGCGGCGCGGGATTCGTGGCCGTGGGCGGCGGCGGAAGCTGCCTCAACTCCGGTGGCAGCGCACGCTCGGTGCAAGAGAGCTGCCCGTCGTCGGTGAACAACGCATGTACGGACGGCGCGGCGCTCCGGTACTGGTTTCTCAGATGTTCGGGCAACGGCTCGAGCACCAGCCACCAGGTCTGGGCCATTTGCATGAAGGCCAACTAAGCCAAAGGGCAAAAGGTGCCAGCCTACTTTTTACGGCGTCACGCATCATCACAACCATCTTCGTGCTCGCGTTACTGTAGCGCTTGACACTACAAAATCAAAGGCCTATACTGACTTAAGAGAGAGGACGGCACCGGGCGATGGCGTCTACAGCCCTGATCACGTTTGATTGGGATCGGTGGAACATCCAAAAAAACGAGGCCAAGCACGGTGTCTCGGCAGCGGAAGCCGAAAGCGCTTTTTATGATCACGCCTACCGGCTTTTTGAGGATTGGCAGCATTCGGCGGAGAGGGAAAAGCGGTACATCCTCTACGGGAAAAGCATGGAGGGGCGGGTGCTCATGATCGGATTTACAGTCCGTGGAAGGAAGGTTCGCATCATCACGGCAAGACCCGCTTCGAGGAAGGAGCGCGAGCTTTATGGCGCGGGGTAAAAAGCAAGAAATCACCGACTACGACTCGAATGAAACCGGAGCGTGGATCGACCCATCGAAACCCCTGCGCTTTGAGGATATCGGCCTCCGTCTGCCGGAAACGTCACCCACCCAGGTTGTCTCGATCCGCTTGCCCACGAAGCTTCTTAATCAGCTGCGTGCTCTGGGATCGGAGCGTGATGTTCCCTACCAGGCCCTCATCAAGCTTTTCCTCGATGCGGGCGTGAAAAAGATGAGGTAAGCCAGTGAAGGATCTTTTTGCCCACTGACTTCAAGCGGTGGCGATGATCCGTCGATCCGTACATTGAGGTTTCTACACACGATGTACACGATTCTTCTGATCGATTCTTCGACCGACACTCGCGCGAACGTTCTTGCGGCTTTAGGCGAGGAGTTCACGATCATGCACGTCACCGAACCCGCCCACGCGCTCCAAAAGCTTAAAGAGAGGCGCTATGATCTCGTGCTCATGGAATGCGATCTTCCCGGAACGGACGGCTTCCGGCTTTTCGCGCACCTGAAAAACAGCTCCACGCCGAATCTCTCCACACCCGTGGTTTTTCTCACCGCGAGGAACACCTCGATGGACAAGGCGACGGCGTTCACGATGGGCGCGGAGGATTACGTGCTCAAACCCTTTGATCCGATCGAGCTGCGCGCTCGCGTCGCGGCGAGGATTCGCAAAACCAAGCAGCCCCAGTTCGAACGCGACACGGTTTACGTCGAGAAACTCACGTTTCATCTCTCAAGGCACAAAGCCTTCGTCACCGAGCGGGGCGCGCGGCGGGATCTCAAGCTTACGCCCATTGAATTTCGCATCCTGCACTATCTCGCGCAGCATCCCGGCATGGCGTTTAACCGCGAGCAGATCCTCGCGGCGGTCTCAAGCGATCCCACCGACGTTTACGACCGCTCGGTCGACAGCCACGTGAGCAACATCCGAAAAAAGCTCGGCCCGCACGCCGGATACATCGAATCGGTGCGCGGAGTGGGGTACGCCTTCAGCTCGAATCAACCGATTACGGAAGAAAAAGCCGCGGCCTGAAAACGCCAGCGGCCCGCGAATTATTTGTTCTGGGCCGTGCCTTGCAGACGCAAGAGCACGGTTCGTAGAGTATCGAGAAAGACCTGCTTGTGCTCTTTGGAGATGTTCGTGAAACGGATGCCGAAGAGGCGCCGAAGAGTCCCGGCCTTGCCCGAAAGCCTGTCGGTCGTCCGGCGGCAGATCAAGCCGTCAAACTTGAAAGGGTCGAGGCTCAAGCGTCGCGGCTCGACTTCAACGTGGATTCCGGCTCCCGGCGCGAAGGCCGCGGCGTTGGGGTTATCCGAGCACAGGAGAATTCCGCTCGGCGAAAGATTCATGATCTCAAAAGAAATCGCCACCCCCGTGGGCGCTCGAGCAAGCGCCCTGAGCGGCATGTCGGGAATGTCGCTGCTCGCCGGGATGCGCGGGAATTTGCGGGTGTAAGACTCGGGAACGAAGCCTTCCGCCGCGATCGTCTTGGAGAGCCGTTCGCGGTCTTCGGCGCGCATCTCGATGTGGACGCCAAGATAATACGTCGTTTTTTTTGTCTGCTCGCTAAACGCCTCTTCGACGGTGATGTGGCCGCCGAGGTCGAGCGTGTATGGCTGTTTGCACAACACCTGCGCGTTGAGCTTAAGAAATTCCCCGGCGTGACTCGTGGGATCGAAATGGGGCCAGCGGATGCCCGCGATGCCATAGATCGAGAGAGGTTGGTTTAAGAAAGCGTACTCCCTGTCCGCGATCGTGAGGCGGACGTTGGAGTGCACGAACGTCGGAACGGGAACGTAGTTTTTCACGCGCTTTCAGTTTACCATGGAATTACAACCCATGCTTCCAGGTCAGGGGAATTCCGGTGAGAGTCCGGAACTGTCCCGCAACGGTGTGCGGCGCTTATCGTCGTCGCGAGTCCGAAAACCTGACGGAAGTTCAGCTCGCGAGCTCCGAAGGAGGGCCCTATGCGTTGGTTTTACTGTACGGTCGCCGCATCTCTGGTCTTGTCACCCCGCGCTTTTCCGGTTTCCTCTCCGGACATTGAGATCCGCGCGGAACGCCTTCGGCTCGAAGACGAGGTTTTCTATTCCTCGCAAAGCGTCTCGATCGAAAAGCCCGCCACCGACGAGCACATCGGCCGCACACTCGGAAAACTTCCGGGTGTCGTCGCGCGCAACCACTCGGGGCCGGGCAGCCTGACTTCGGCCATCACCCCTCAGGCGCTTGGCGCGTCGTCGACCGCCGTGAGCATCGACGGCGTGCCTGTGCCAGACCCCGCGGGTGTGGGAATCAATTTCTCGCTTTTTCCGGCCGCGCTCGTCGAAGCCGTGGAATACCACTCGCCGTTTTATCCCGCGATGGACGCGACTTCGGTGATTCTTCCGGCCCCCGGAGGAAGGATTAATTTAAGAACGCAAGGCGCGAGGATCGGAACGGGCGCCGAAGAAAGCGGAGGCCGCCGCGATCTCAGCGCCTCGTTGCTGGCAGGCTCCGCGAATACGCTTGAAGCGGCGGCCGTCTATCGCGGAGGACGCGACGGCGCCGATTGGGTGATCGGCGGCGGGGGCTTGAGCACGCGGGGGGATTTTCCGTTTCGCGACCCGGTAAGCGGCGCGCGCCGCGTGCGCGAGAACAACGACGCGGCGGGCGCGGGCGGCCTTGCGCGCTATCGCAAGCGCGTAGGCCCGGCGGGAAGCGTGGAATTCACCGCGCTTTCCTCGCGGCTCGATCGCACGAATCCCGGGCCGCTTGATTTTCCGTCGCGCGATCACGAGCGCGACACGTTTCATCTTCTGGGGGCGAGCTATCACGACGCGCAAGCGTTTTCTCCCGAAGCCGGGGCATTCGCGAAGCTCGCCGGCACGCTTTCGCGGGTTCAAAACGAAATTTCCCCAAGCCTGCGCACCGATGCGCACACGTTTGGCGGCTACGCGCAAGCCGGTACGGCCTGGCGCCACGGTTCGGGCGAATCGTTTTTCGCGTTGGACGACCTGGAAGAGCGCTTAAACGACGGTACGGGCCTCTATGCGCGAAACACGGCTGGGTTCACGCATTCCACCGCGTTTCGCGCCGGGGATTTTCGCCTGATTCCGCTTCTTCGCTACGAGAACAGCTCGGCATTCGGCGGGGTGGCCGACGGCTCGGCAGGCGTTGCGCGCGGGGACGCCGGCACGGGCGCGGCGATCGCGCTTTCAGCGGGATACCAGCATGCGTACGCGCCGATCCCGGCAGTGAGCGGCTACAACGCGGGCGGAATCGCGGTGCTTCCCAACGCCGGCCTCAAGGTCGAGCGCGACGCGGTGACGGCGCTTTCGGTGACGCTGGCGCGCGAGCGTTACGCGGTTTACGCGCAGCTCTTCCACGATCGCGTCATGAATCGCGCGGCGTTCGTTTCGCTTTCGGGCGCGCAGGCCCGTTATCAGAATGTTCCGAGCGCCACGGTTCTCGGTCAGACGTTGGACGGCCGTTTTTATCCGCGGCCCGAGCTTTCGCTTCGCGCGTCCGCCACGGTTTTGCGAGCATGGGATCGCGGCAGCGGCCATGAGTTTCCATATAAGCCGCGCGTGCAGGGAATGGCTTCGGCTGGTTGGGTTTTTGATTCGTGGATCGGAGTGAGTGCTGAGGAAGAGTTCCTTGGAAAGCGCTACATCAATCTTTCGGATGATCAGACGATCTCGCCGCTTTCGCAAACCAACCTGCGCGTGGACGTGCGCGTGGCGCGAACGCCGGGAACGGCGTTCCTTAAGATATCCAACGTGTTTGATCGTCCGGGTTCCGTGAGTTCCGGTTTTCCGAACCCCGGCCGCACTTTTTATCTCGGCTGCCGGTTTTAAGATTCCTGCGCACGACAAGTGCTACGGGCAATATCGCCATCGCGAAAAACGCGAGCAAAAGCCTGAGCGAAAGGATCTCGCCGATCGAATCGAGCGTCGAGATCGTGCGGCCGGCGTTGACGAAAATAAAATTCACCGGAATTTGCCCGACGAGCGTTGCCAGAAAAAACGCGCGGATGCGCATCTCCGAAATCCCCATCGTCCAGTTGATGAGCGCGAACGGCACGACCATGATCCAGCGGAGCGCGACGAGATACATCGCGCCGTGGTCGCGCAGCTCGTGAAGGATGGCGTCCGCCCGTTTTCCGTGATGCCGTTCCACCCAATCGCTCAGAAGATGACGCGAGATCAGAAACGCACCGCTCGCTCCAACGCATGTGCAGAGCACTGCAAGCGGCCACGTTACGGCAAGTCCAAAAACCGCGCCGCCAGCAAGGCTTAAGGCGTTTCCGACGGGAATCGAGAGCGTGGTTCCAAGCACGTAGACCGCGCAGTAAATCGCAAGGGCGGCCGCCGGGTGCGCGGAGTAAAGCCCGCGCAGGGTTTCGACGTGCTTTCGGATTCCGTCGAACGAGAGAAGCTCGGCCGCGCCGAAGCGCTTGGCCATGACGATTCCGGCGACGAGTGCCAGCACGACGAGCAGCTTGTATTTGTGCCGATTGGCGTAGGCGACCATCTGTTCAATAAGGGTCTCGTTTAGGCGTTCGAAATTCAACCGCGATACGGGGAGGTCGGCAAATTCTTCTCGCAGCAGAGGTGCATGCCGCGTGCGGCGATCTCCGCGCGAAGGTCCTCTCTTGGCTTTTAGTGGAGTGTGAGTCCGTCCTCCCGCAGTGGCTGGTGGCTCATGTGCAACTGTCAACTTGTTCGATTTCGAGCAATCTGCTCGATTTCGAACAAGTTGACATTTGCACAGAGGGCTGGCCTTTGCACGGCAGGGAGGCGCAGCGCAGCAGCAGGCGTTGCGCGGAGGGCCGGCTGTCTTAACCTGCGAGGAGCACGCGACCTCGATTCTGCGCGGTAAAAATTGCCGGAATGGTGCGTAACCGTCAGCACAACGACGCAGAGGATCAATCCGCAGTCCGATCCGCGGCCTAGTTCAGTTTTTCACGACTGCGTCGATAGGCAGATAACGGAAGGGAAAAAAATACGAAACTATGAAAGTTCAAGGTTTTGTCAAAGGCCTTGCCCGACTGGGGTGTGTTGTGGCTGCTCTCACGCTCACTCCATATTCCCACGCCGGCGATTTCGTCGACTCGTGCGAGCGGATGTACGTCGGCGACATGTGCAAAATGGCGATTAACAATCTTGAAGCGACACAGTTCGCCGTTGGGATGCGGATCGTGGATCGCCGTTACGGGAAGCTTCTGAAAATGTCGCACGACGAGCTTCGGGACTATCTCATGGATCACCCCGTTCCCGTAGTGCTCGCGCCCGACGGGCGTTATTACATGACCGATCGTCATCACCAAACGCTCGCGGCGTTAAGAGTCGGCCGCGAGAATGTCTTCGCCGCTCTTCTGCATGATTTCTCGAAACTGCCGAACATGACCACGTTCTGGAAGAGAATGAAAAAAAAGGAACTTGTTTATCTTTTCGATGAAAATGGGAAGGGTCCGCATGAGCCCGCGGACCTTCCCAAGCACGTCCGATACCTGAAGGATGACCCCTATCGCAGCCTGGCCGACGATGTGCAGGCGGAAGGCGGCTATCTCAAGAAGCCCGTCCCGTTCCAGGAGTTTTATTGGGCGCAGTTCTTTCGCGCGCGCGTAAAAATCGGAAGCGGCGAGGACGGATACTGGAAATCAGTCAAGAATGCAGCTCGTCTCGCGAAAACCTCCGCGGCCGTAGGTTTGCCCGGCTACGCCGGCCCGAGGAAAAAAGGCGGACGCGAAGACTGCTCAGCGCGCCTGCTTTGACGGTGCGCTCGTTTTTGCATACGCTTGACGCCGATGAAGCGTTCCCTAAAGCCAATGACGAGACCCCTGCTCATATCCGTCGCGTTGCACGCCGCGGCTTTTGTCTGGCTGTACGCATTTTTCAGCGCGCACAGCGCTTTTGAGGATGCAGGTACGAGCCTAGAGATCGTCGTGTCCGCGGCAGGAACGGGAGCGTTATCCCGTTCTAACGGCGCCAGGCGCTCGTCGCCAGCTGCGTCCGTCGCCGCGGTAATCGCATCACCCTCCGCGTCCGCTCCCGAAGCCACCAGCGCGGATTCTCCCGCGAATGCTCAAGTCCCAGCCATTCCTGTCAGCTCGGAATCCGAAAACGCCATCGCCACAGCGTTTTCGCGCAACCACATTCCAGAGTACCCCCGCGTTTCGCGTCTTCGCGGCGAGGAGGGCCGCGTCGTGGTCGCGGCCACGGTGGCAAGAAACGGTGTGCTGGTGGCGCCGCCGCGCACGAAGGTTTCTTCCGGCTTTGAGAACCTCGATCATGCGGCGCTCGCGGCGGTCGAGAGCTGGTCGTTTTCTCCGCTTCCTGAGAGCGAGCGCCTGGAACTTGAGATCCCGTTCGTGTTTCGCCTGGAGGAGAAGCGGTGAATGCGTTTGCGCTGGCCGAGGAGATGCTCAATCGGGCGAGCTTCGCTTTGCGTGATCGCTACTGGGGAAGATGGAAGTTGCGGCCTGGCCTTCCCGATTGTGAATTCTCCGAAGGCGAGACCGGGTTTTACAGAATGGTTCTGCGGTCGGCAGGGGTCGAACAGCGCGGCGCAAGCGCCGCGTGTGTGGACATCGGTTGCCGGAACTGGTCTTACGCGCAAGCGCTCGCGGAATACTTTCCGGAAGCCAAGCTTCTTGGCGTCGAGCTCGACGGAGGCAGAAGGTATTGGAATTTTCATCGCCGCATTGATTGCGCGTTGGCCGCAGCCGAGTGTCTTGCGAAAAATGGCCGCGGCGCGCGGGCGCTTCACGCTGATTTTTTGAATCTCACGTTCGAAGACGTGCCAAGCGCCGCTTTCGCGGTCTTTTGTTTTTTCTTTCCGTTTGTTTCCGAACGGCCGTGCCGGAAGTGGGGAATTCCTTCGCGTTATTCCGATTTTCGGATGCAGCTGGCGCACGCCAAAAAACTCGGTGCCTCGGAGATTTTGAGTTGCCATCAGGGCGAGTGGGAGGCCGAGATCGCGCGTGAAGCTTATCAGCGCGCGGATCTTCATCCGCGCGAAAGTGTTTTAGCTCCAGATGATTTCAAAAACCTCTGGCCTTCTCGTTACCCCGTGCATATTTTCCGTGTACAATCATCACTATGAGTCCAAAGCACTCCATCGTCATTCCCGTCTTTAACGAGGCCCAGGGCATCGAGCCGCTTTTCGCGAGGATGCGCGCCGTCGCCGACCGTATCACGCAGACCGAACGCGCCGACGCCGAAGTGATTTTCGTCGACGACGGCAGCCGCGACGGCTCGGACGAAGCGCTCGATCGGCTCAATCAGCTCGACGCGCGGTTTAAGACGCTGCATTTTTCGCGCAACTTCGGGCACCAGGTCGCGATTTCGGCCGGGATGGAATGGGCCACCGGCGACACGGTCACGGTGATGGACGCCGACCTGCAGGATCCGCCCGAGCTGATTCTCGAATTCCTGGCGAAGTGGCGCGAAGGATTCGAGGTCGTCTACGCCGTCCGCCGCCGGCGCGAGGGCGAAACGCCGTTTAAACTTTGGACCGCGAAGATGTTCTACCGGCTGATCCGCAAACTCACGCATTTCGATATTCCGGTCGATACGGGCGATTTTCGTCTCATGGATCGCAAAGCGGTCGACGCGTTCTTAAGGCTTCCCGAGCGCAACCGCTTCGTGCGCGGGCTCGTGGCGTGGGTGGGATATCGGCAGACTGGCGTGCTCTACGACCGCGAAAGCCGCAAGTTCGGCGAAACGCACTATCCGTTTCGCAAGATGCTGCGCTTCGCGCTCGACGGCGTGACCGCGTTTTCTAGCGCGCCGCTGCAGCTTGCGATGTACGCCGGCACGTTCACCGCCGCGGCGTCTTTTATCGGCATTTTGTGGGCGCTCTACGCGCGCTTTTTTACGCGCGCGACGATTCCCGGCTGGACGTCGATCATGATCGTCGTGCTCTTTCTTGGAGGGGTGCAACTTCTGGCGCTCGGAATCATGGGCGAATATCTCGGGCGCGTTTTCGACGAAGTCCGCGCTCGCCCGCTTTATTTCGTCGGCCGTTCGGTGGGATTCGAGCGGCAGCCCCACGCGAATTGATCCTTGTATTTGCATCTGCTCATTTTACACGGTATAATGAGCACATATGTATCATCGTAGAAAACTTTTCGATATTATTAACAAAAGCACGAAGAGTGCGCTCCTTTTGGGCTGTAGGCAGACCGGAAAATCGACTCTGATTCGAGCGCTATGCCCGGATCTTGAAATCAATCTTTCCGATGAAATCGTGTTCCTGCAGCACCTGAAGGATCCTGCACTGCTTAAGGAGGAAGTCAAAGGCAGAAATTCCGTATTTATCGATGAAATCCAGAGAGTTCCATCGCTGCTCAACACGATCCAGTTTCTGATCGACCGGGGCAACGCGCCCCGATTCTTGCTTACAGGGTCGAGCGCCAGAAAACTCAGGCGCGGGAAGGCCAATCTCCTGCCAGGACGCATCCATACGTTCGAACTGGGGCCGCTTTGCCATGCCGAGCTCGGCGATCGCCTCGACGTCAACCGCGCGCTCACCAGGGGAATGCTCCCAGGAATCTATCTCGACGGGAGCGAGGAATGGAAAAAAACGCTGCGCTCTTACAGCGCCACGTATCTGAAAGAGGAAATCCAGGCCGAATCGCTCACGCGAAATCTGGAGGGCTTTAGCCGATTCTTCGACGTCGTCGCGTCGGGTTCGGGGAATTTTATCGATTTTTCGAAAGTCGCGGCCCTGTCTTACGTCGAACGATCCTCGGTGAAGCGATATTTTGAAATTCTCTCCGATACCTTGATCGTTCATTCGCTCGATCCATTCGTCGCGGGCGGAAAAAAGCGCCTGATTCAACATCCAAGATACTACTTCTTCGATGTGGGCGTGCTCAACGCCGCGGTCGGCGGATTCGATGTATCCAATGACCGCAAGGGAAATCTCTTCGAGCACTTCATGCTTCAGCAGATCGTTTCAACCGCGAAAGCATTCGACCTCGACTATCGGGTCAGCACCTATCGAACGAGTCATAATGCGGAAGTGGATTTCATCCTTGAAATAGGCGGGGAGGTTTTCGCGATTGAGGTCAAAGCGACAAAAAACGTCGGCAAATCGGATCTCACCGGGCTCAAAAGCTTCAAGGATTATTTCGGGAAAAAACACCGGGCCATCGTGGCTTATATGGGGGAAACCGCGCGCGAACTCGATGGCATTGTGATTCTGCCGTGGGCGAAAGCGCTGGAGAATATTTTCGGGCACGCAGGATAACGCGCAAAACGGCCGGTGATTACCTCGCGGGACGCCACTCGCTTCTTTTGCCTTTATACTTCGTCAGTTTTCTCCTCACTCGCAATCCGTCCAACTTATTTTGTCACAAGTCCTAACGGTGTCCTCCACCGCCACGGCTCGGCATCGGAGCAGGTCTGGATGGCGCGGGGGCCGGACGAGACGGCTGCGAGGGCGCGGGCCTTGGCGTGTACCCGCTGCCGCCACCGCCGCTCGGGCGCGACGGCGCTGGTCTCGATGGCTGGCTCGGCTGTGGCCTCGACGGCTGGCTCGGCGTGGGCCGTGACGGAAACGTCGGCTCCGGCCGGCTCGGCTCAGGCCTTGATGGTGCTGGCCTCGACGGTTCAGTCGGCATCGGGGTCGGACGAGTTGGGGTCGTCGGCTGTGGCCGTGACGGAATCGTCGGCTCCGGCTGGCTCGGCTCAGGCCGTGAGGGGCGTCCGATCGGAGGAAGCGTCGTTCCATCGGGCTTTTTCGGCGCGATCACGACATCGCGTCCGTTGCCCACTCCGCGAGGAGGTGTCACCACGCCGTCTTTCGGATTGATGACCGAACCCACCGGTACAGGCGTATTATCGTTACGCGGGCGCCCGATGGTCGTTGCCGCCTGCTGGTATTCCGTCGGCACCGACACGGCATCGCGCGGGCGTACGACGTTGATCGTGCCTCCGCCCGCCGTTGGCCGCGGAATCACCTGCACGGGCACTTCGGCAACCGTCACGCCACGCGACTCCACGAATTGCTTCGGAGTCACCGCGGTCGAAACAACACCGCCAACACTTCCCAAAACCTGCCCGTACGCATTCGCGTGCACGGCTTCGGTGTAGTAGTTGTTCACGACCGTTACGTTCGTGATCTGCACGTTATAGATATTGACCGACGTGAAATGGTTGTTCTGCACGAACGTCGTGCCGAAATGGCTTCCCGCGTTGAGTCCGGCGTTGTAGCCGTTCCAGTAGCCGTCGTTGTACCCATGGTTGTAGCCGCTGGAATATCCGTTCCAGTAACCGTTGCCATATCCGCTCCAGTACGGCGACCAGCCGATGCCGCCCGAGGTGTAGTAGAACGTCACCACACAGGGGCGCCAGGTGTAATACGAGCCCGTGAACGGCATCCACACCCAGCCGTACGTGCCATGGTGTCTCCAGTAGCCGTAGTGGTCGGTCACCCATCCCCACGGGTCATACGAGTACCAGGCCCATCCGTACGAGGTCCAATACCAGTAGCCGTGCTGATACGGCTGCCAGTTCGAAACATACGAGTACGGAACGAAGACGCGGTCGCCGTTGATGTAAACCCAGCGGCCGTAACCCGCGAGGGAACTGTTGTGATCAAACGAGCCGTTGTCGTCGTAATATCCGCCGCCGCTGCCGCCCGCGTAGGAAGGCGCGCGCGATCCGGCGTAGCTGAGTTTGATCTGGTCGTAGGAACCGTCGTTGCGGTTCAAAACCGTAAGCGTCACGTTTTGAGGCATGTTCGCCGGGACGTAGAAATTCACGCCGTATTCATGCGTTTCGAAGTTGGATCCCGCGCAGTCGGCCCAAGCCGGCGCGCAGAAATCCGTCGAGCGGATGTCGGTGTTCCAGATGAACTCCTCGGAACGCCGGTAAAGCCCGGTGACATTGCCGAAGGCGTCGAGATCGAGCTGATCGGCCATGAGCGAGATGACGTCGCCGGTGTAGACCGTGAGGCTTGCGGCGTGAGTGGTTTGGTAATTTCCGTTGATGGAAACGATTCGGGTTTGGATGGCGGCGGAAGCGGGCGGTGAGAAAAACGCGAGCAGAAATCCTAGAATGAAGAGGGCGCCTGCCCAAAGCGCTGCTCTTGAGTTTGTGCGTGTGCAGTAAAAATCTTCGCTCGACTGTTTCATGACTCTCTCCTTTGTTGAATCGATCAGGGATAGAGCACAAACCGTGCCGAATTTCCGTGTGTGGATTAAAAAGTCAGATCGCGGAAATGAGAAGTTTTTTTTAAAACTATTTGACAAGATTCGTCGGGCTTTCAGTGTGAATGGAGTCACTCTGATCCGCCAAGCCGCGAGAAATCGGTGAAAATTTACAAGGTATTCGGTGATTCAAAATACTCGACGTCGAAGGTGTTCGACGCGAGTGTCTGGCTGTCAACCCAGCAGCCGACGACGGCATCATCTTGCGAATGAGCCGGGTCGTAAGCGCAGGCGTAGAGTGTTTGATCCGGTCGCGCGCAAACGCATTCCCAGTTTTTCGACCAGAACCCCGTTCCGTAAGAGTTACGCAGAAGATACTGGCAGGTTCCATCGGAAGCCGGACGGCGACCGACGATCAGCGAGTAGTGCTGGTAGCAGCCAGAGGTGAGCGTTCTCAGCGCGCGTGGCATCCACGATCCGCTCAGCAGCTCGAGCCTGTCGAAGTTTTTGTACCCCTGGTGGCCTTCATCGTAAATATTCGCGCAATAGCCGATTCCCGCGGGCTGACGTGAATCCCCGTCAAGCGCGGAGTCAATCCTGCGCAGGATCCTGGCATTGCTCGCGTACGCAATTCCCGCGGTATTCGGCTCAGGAAGGGACGGATGAAGCAGTCTGTTCTCGCGGCATTCGCCGAAAATCGTTTCGCCGAAGTAAGGCAACGCGCTTTTTCCGTTCTTGCCGGGGATGCCACGGATTCGCTCCGCGATTCGCGCGATCAGGTCACTTAAAATTCCGGCGCGGGCGAGGCCTTCGACTTCCTGGTTCAATTCCGCGATGAAACTTTCGATGCTTTTGCGATCGTTCCAATCGATTCGGTCCTGGTTCATCCACACCTGCTCAAAGAGGTAGATAAATTCGAAATCCGTCATCCGTGCGTCGGATTTAATGCGGGAAACAACGGGATCGACCGCGCTATTGCCGCAAATTCCGTTTCTTTTCGCGTCAGCGATCGCCCACTTCATATAAGAGTATCCGAGCTCCCGCCGGTCCCACTGGATGAGCTTTCTCGGAAACGCCCCGGACGATTTGTGATTGTAAGCGATCCAGAGCGCGGAGCTTCCTCCCTCGGGCCGTTCCATGCCGTGGCTTAAAAGGTAATAATCGATCATCTGCGCCGCGGTTAGGGCGTAACAAACGTAAAGCGGCCCTTGCTGGGCGATCGGGATTTCCCAAAGCGGATCGACTGGATTTTCGTAGAGATTAACGGGTGAGCAGTCGCGATCGGCGGCAAGCGAAACCGTTGAAAGCAGCAGCGCGATGGCGGCGAAGACCCTCATGAGCTTGAATGTGAGCACAGCGCGCGCGGGCTGTCAAAAAACGCCGGCGCGAAAAAAAACGCGGGAAAAAAATGCCTATTCAATAATCGGTTCCGAAAGTCGATCAAACGTTAGATGAATCCCTCCAAAACGCTTCTTGCCGGAGTCGTGTTTGCTTCGTTTGTGGCTTCCGCCTCTTTTTCCATGCCCGCCTATGCGCAGCCTAAGGACGAAAAGCCTCATATCGGAACGGGCAAGAACGAAAGCGGCGAGACCGGTTTAAAGAGGCCTTCGCTTTATAAGCCGAAAAAAATCGGCCCCAAGCAGGTCGACTACATGAAAAAGGTGGCCATCCAGAAGCTCAAGCGCTTGCCCGAAGATCTCGTCGGCTGCGTCGTCCGCCTTTGGAGAGGGTCGGCGGTTGATCGCCTCGCGCGCATCCCGAACGGCTTTGACATTCTTAAGGTCAAGGCCGCGCAAACCGTGCCGTCGGTCGAGAACTCCCTCTCGTTTGCCAATCTCGAAGAATCTTACTCCGCCGTTTGCAGCGGGGACTCGAACTTCCACTGCTGCTGGGGACATACGACGACGACGCGTAAGTTCAGCATGCTGGCGTTTTTCAAGACAAACTGGTCGGGGGAGACGGTTCCCGTACGCGAAGAGAATCCCAAAGCGTGGATGAAATATTACTTCAAAAAAATTGATCGCGTGCTGAACGGGCGCGCCACGATCTTTCCGGGCTACGCGAACCTCCATGAATTCTCCTCTGAGCCCGAGTTTGAGCTCTACCTTAAAGAGAAGGTGATCGAGCAGTGGGGAAACCTGGCGGTCAAAATCAACCTCTCCAACATCGTGATCTTGATGAGCAACCGCTTCAAGACCTATGAGCGTGAAATGGATAAGGTGATCGCCTCGCTCAAGGAAGAGATCGCCAAGGGCTACAATCCCAAAATCTATTTCACGGCCGCGAACTCGAGCCCGACGAAGCCCGACGGAAAGGCCATCCACGTCGTTCAGGTCTACGACGTCGTCGATGAAAAGCCCGACGGTTCCGCGAAGATCTGCATATGGGACATCAGCAAGCCCGCCAACGAATGCCGCGACCTGATCCGCGTGGAAGCCAACGGAGACGTATTCTACGACCGGTGGGCCGACCCGGATCCCGAGCTCGATGAAAAGCTTTTATCCGACGTCAAGATGACGCCCGAGAACAAGGAAGAGATCGCGGGCATCGCGCTTGAGCTCTGGGATTTCTGCAAGAAAAATCCGAAGTTTTGCGGCCCAAAATAAGGTGGCTGCTAACTCACGGCGGAAAGCGGTGCGTCATCAAAAGGTGGCTGCCTACTCATTACAAAACGATGCATCAACGGGACTGAAATCCGCGTATCGTGCCTCGCGAGAAGCGCTTCGTGTTTCCGGACTCGCGACGATTCGATAGATACTTCCGGCAATACCGTCGGCCGTGCACGACTCGAGAATCAAAACGCGTTCGGTATCCATGAGGAGAACTTTTCCGCCTCCGCCCGGCAGATCCAAAACGTAATGCGGCAATGCCGGCCCCGACACGCGCCCAGATAGCGCGCGAACGATCGCGCGGCCATGCTCGATGGGCACCCGAAAATGAAACGTGCCCGGCGTCCAGTCGGGGTGATGCAGATACGTCGGCTTGACGCCGTTTTCGTACAGACCCTGAAAAAGCACGGCGAGTACCTCAGCCGAATCGTTGATGCCCCTCAGCAGAACACTCTGGTTAAAAAGCGGGATTCCTTTCGCGCGAAAAGACCGCAGGGCAGCGAGCGCCACGGCAGTGAGTTCTTTTGGATGATTGAAGTGCGCGACGAGCGCAACCTGGAAAGGTTGCGCGGTCAGCATGCGCGCGAGCGCATCGGTCAGTCGCGAGGGAAGTGTTGCCGGCATGCGCGTGTGGATGCGAACAGCCTTAAGATGCGCGACCGCGGAAAGCCGCTCAAACAGACGCGCAAGCACCGCATCCGATACCGAAAGCGGATCGCCGCCGGTGAGCACGAGCTCGCGGATTTCCCCGTGCGCGCGCAGGTAGTCGATCGCGGGATCAAGCGCTCCCCCGTAAAGCGCGCGCCCGGCGTCGTTCAAATGCGTTTTGCGAAAACAAAAGCGGCAGTAGAGCGCGCAGAGCGAGCTTAGGTGCAGGATCGCGCGGTTTTCGTACCGGTGGGTAAGCCTGGGCGCCGCGAGTTTCGCGAGATCGCCGATCGCGTCGTCAAGCCAGGGCACTTCGCGCCCAAAGGTGCGCAAGCTCATCTCTTGCGCCCAGGAAGGCAATGTCGGATCTGCTTCCTCAAGAGCGGGAATTGCTTGCTTGCGGATAGGACACGCGTCTCGCCCCTTCGCGGAGCGATCCATGAGCTCCGCGTAGTAGCGAGGGATGCGGATGCGAAAGCGGTCGCCGATTGCACGGAGTTTCCGTGCTTCGTCGGCTGTCAAAAATCCGTCTGCAAACAGAGAATCAACTGTTGTGTAGGAGGCCAGTAGTTCTTGGGCCCACAATTGATTCCCTTCGCGCTGTCGCGCGTGTTCTGCGCGCTTACGCGCGTGTTCTGCGCGCTGTCGCGCGTGCTCCTCGCGCTTGCGCGCGCGCTCATGGTTCAAGATAGGTGTATTCCTTCTTCTTGTAATTCCGCAGAACCCATTTCTTGCCTTCGTGGTGAACGACGTAGTTGGGCATGACCGGGATTTTTCCGCCGCCGCCGGGGGCGTCGATCACGTAGTGCGGAACCGCGAGCCCCGACGTGTGGCCGCGAAGGCTCTCGATGATGTCGATGCCCGTTTCGACCGGCGTGCGGAAGTGCGAGATTCCCTGCGAGAGATCGCATTGGTAAATATAATACGGCCGGATGCGCATGAGCAGGAGCTTATGCATGAGCTCTTTCATCACCGCGGGGTTGTCGTTCACGCCCTTTAAGAGCACCGTCTGGTTTCCGATCGTGCAGCCCGCGTCGGCCAGGCGCGCCGCGACGTCGAACGCTTCGCGCGTGCATTCCTTGGGATGGTTGAAATGGGTGTTCACGTAAACCGGATGGTACTTGCGCACGATCTTCACGAAATTATCGGTTACGCGGAAAGGAAGAGTGACGAGATTGCGCGTACCGATGCGGAAGATGTCGACGTGATCGCAAGCGCGCAGACGCGAGAGAATGTACTCGAGGCGATCGTCCGAAAGCGAAAGCGGATCGCCGCCCGAGATGACGACGTCGCGAACTTCCTTGTGCTCCTCGATGTATTTCAGTCCTGATTCCAGCTGCGCCAGCTGCGAAGCCGAACTGGGGTCGCTTACCTTGCGTTTTCTCGTGCAGTGGCGGCAGTACACCGGGCAGTTGTGAGTCGTGTAGAACAGCACGCGATCCGGATAGCGATGCGTGATTCCCGGCACCGGCATGTCGCGCTCTTCGGCGAGCGGGTCCTCGAGGTCGGTGGGCAGGATCGTGAGCTCGCCGATCTTTGGCACGGCCTGCAGGCGCACCGGGCAGTTGGGGTCTTCGGGATCCATCAATGTGGCGTAATACGGCGTGATCCCCATGTGGAACATCTCGTTGCTTTTCTCGAACGCCAGGCGCTCCTCGTCGGTGACCTTGATCGCTTTATCGAGCTGCTCCATGCTCTTGATGCGCTGCTGCTGCTGCCAGATCCAGCTGCCCCACTGTTCGTCGGCTACGTCTTTCCAGATGCCCTTTCCGGCGGGCTTGAAACGCTCACGGATCTTATTGACGGTGATGATTTCCAAAGGCATGGCAGTACTCCTTGATCCGCGAAAGCGAAATGTGGCGTTATTGAGTGGCGTAATTTAGCAAAAACCGGGGCAGGGCGCAATTCCGTCATCGCGCGGCGGATACTTCCCCGTAGAGCTTCGTGTAGACCTCGAAAAGAAGGATTTTCAGGATCGACGTGATCGGCACGGCGAGAATCATCCCGATCATCCCGAAAAACTGCGACCCGAGGATGACGGAGATGATGACCGCCACGGGATGCAGGTTGACGATCTTGGCGACCACGAGCGGGAAGATCACGAACATGTCGATGACGTTGGCGATGACGTAAACGGCCAGCACCCAGAACAGCTGGTTCGGCACCGCCGGGTCGAGGATCGCCAGCAGCAGGCCCGGGACCGCGCCGATGACGGGGCCGAGATAGGGGATGGGATTGGTGAGACCCGCGAAAATCCCGATGAGGATCGCATACGGGATCTTGAAGGCCACGCACCCCAGCGTGACGAGCACCGTGACGAGAAGCGCCTCGAGGATGCGCGCGGAAACGTATCCCCCCGTTTCGTCGAGGATGCGCGTGCTGATGCTGTAGACGGTCTCGAAGTAGCTGTTGGGAACGAGCCGCAGCAGCTTGCGGCGGATCTCGTGGCCGTCCTTGAGCAGCACGAAGGTGAGAAAGGGGACGAGGAAGATCGCGAGCATGAGCTGCGAGGCGAGGTTGGGGATGAGTATCCAGATTTTTTCCGACGAGCTTTTCAGCCATAGGAGGGCTTTCTCGGTGAGGCGCGCGTTCCGGAAAACCGGGAAAGCGCTTTGCAGCTTTGCTTCCTGGGTTTTGAGCTTCATCATGGTCTGCTCGCCGTAGCGCGAGCTTCCCTTCTGGAACGCCTCGATTTCCTGCGTGATGCGCGGGGTGAGCCAGGTCGTGAGGGCCGCGATGCCCGCGCTGCAGGCGAGAAACACGCCCAGCACGGCGACGCCGCGGGGGATCCCCTTCCTTTCGATCGCGTCGATCACCGGGCCGAAAGTGAAAAAGAGCAGCACCGAGATGAGCGCGCTGGGCATGAGATCCGGCGTCAGCACGAACAAGAGCCCCGTGCCCAGCGTGATGAGCACGAAGAAGCAAAGCTTGGTGAGTTCGCCCTTTTTGAGCCGTCTTCCCTCGGTCTGGGCGTAGGGCTGTGCGCGTGCCGGTTCGGGTGGCTCGGCCCTGTGGAGCGTGGGATTCATGCCGCCTTCTTGGATTCGCGCTGATACAGCTCGCGGGAGAGCTGTGTAAGCGCGTCGGAGGTTTCGGACAGGCGCTTGCCGAGGACCTTGCAAAGCTGGAGCAGGATCTTCACCCCGGTCTCGGGCTTGCGCTCCATGATTTCCATGAGGTCGGGCTTGAAAAAGCCCACGAGAACCGTCTTGCCGCGGGCGTACGCCGATGCCGAGCGCTTGCTCCCCTGGTCGGTGAGCGCGAGCTCGCCGAAGAACGAGCCCGGCTCGAGTGTCGCGACGGTCACTTCCTCGCCAGGGCTGTCGTGCGCGCGCATGCGGATGTCGATCGCGCCCTTCGCGATGATGTACATGCCGAGGCCTTTTTCGTCCTGGGTGAACACCGCCTCGCCGGCCTCGTAGTTGCGCATGTGGACGAGCTTCGAGACGAGCGCGAGCTCCTTGCGGGTGAGCCTGCTGAAGAGCTGGTTGGACCGGAGCACCGACATCACGGTCACCTCGGCCTCGTTCTGCTTCGAGAAGAAATCGAGCCAGAGGAAGCGTTTCGGGAAGTGGGAGAGTTGCATGATCGTGGCACCTCACGCCGGCCGCTTGGCTCAAGCGTATATCCACTTATCGGCGCGCCGGCCGGGCCGCTCACGGGGTATTTTTTGCTCGCTCGCGCCTCTGGAAGGGGATAGATTCTGCCCATGTTCGACCACCTGACTGAGCGGCTGAGCGCGGCCTTTCGCAAACTCACGGGCGGTGTTGTCCTCAACGAAACCCACGTCGAGGAAGCGCTCAAGGAAATCCGCAGGAGTCTTCTGGACGCCGATGTCCATTTCAAAGTGGCGCGCGACGTCTGTGACCGCGTCAAGTCGCGCGCCGTAGGCGCCGAAATCTGGAAAAATCTTACCGCTGGCCAGCAGGTCGTGCGGATCTTCAACGAGGAGCTCGTCGAAGCGCTGGGAGGAAAGGAACAGTCGCCTCCGGCGTTCGCGGGAAAGCCCCCCCTCATCGTTCTTGTGGCCGGCCTTCAAGGCTCCGGTAAAACCACGTTTTGCGTGAAGCTTGCGCTTCACATCCGAAAAAAACTTCATAAGACCGTCGGCCTTCTGCCCTGCGATTGCGCGCGTCCTGCCGCCAAAGAGCAGCTCGTTACACTTGCCAAGCGCGTGGGCATTGAAGCCTTCGATTCCCCGATCCAGAAGGGCGCGGTGACCGTAGCCCGTGAAGGCCTCAAATGGGCGCAGTCGCAGTTTTTCGACGTGCTCATCGTCGACACCGCCGGCCGCCAGCAGATCGATGAGGAGCTCATGCGCGAGCTTTCTGAAATCGAGCGCGTACTCTCGCCGCGGGAGCGTTTCTTGGTGCTCGACGCAATGATCGGATCGCAAGGCCTCGAGGTCGCGCGGACGTTTCATGAGCGCGCAAGACTCACGGGGCTCGTTCTCGCGAAAATGGACGGCGACGCCCGCGGCGGCATCGCGCTCTCAGCCCGCGCGGTGACCGGCGTGCCGATCGTGTTCGCCGGCGTAGGGGAAAAGCCGGAAGATCTTGAGCCGTTTCATCCCTCCCGCATGGCCAGCCGGATTCTTGGGATGGGCGACGTCATGACCCTTGTCGAGAAGGCCCAAGAGGCCATTTCCGAGGAAGACGCCATGGACTCGGCCCAGAAGATGTTCGGGGGGCGCTTTACCCTTGAGGATTTTCGCGACCAGCTCAAGCGGCTTCAGAACATGGGCCCCCTTGAGGGGATCATGAAGCTCATTCCCGGAATGGGACAGATGATGGGAAGCCTCAAAGGAGTCGATCCTGAGCGCGAGATGAAGAAAGTCGAGGCCATCATCAACTCGATGACGGCCGCCGAGCGCAAAAAACCCGATGTATTGAACGGCAGCCGAAGGCTTCGCATCTCCAAGGGAAGCGGCACCCAGGTCTCCGACATCAACCGCTTCTTGAAACAGTTCATGGAAATGCGGAAAATGATGAAACAATTCTCGAAAATGGGGATGGGCTCGCGAATAAAAAAGCTTGCGCAGGCCGCCCAATCAGGTAAAAAACCTCTTCTGTAATCAAGCACAAGGAGCAAGAAATGATCGTGATCCGGATGGCCCGCGCGGGCACCAATAACAAGCCGTTTTTCCACATCGTGGCCGCCGAAAAGCGCGGACCGCGCGACGGAAAATATCTCGAGCGTCTTGGCTACTACATGCCGAAGGAAAAAGATCCCACGAAGAAGATCGTGATCAACCTCGACGCCGCGAATGCGTGGCTCAAAAAGGGCGCGAAGGCTTCAGAAACCGTTGGACAGCTTTTGAAATTGGCCGCAAAATCTAAGTAATGTCAGGCGAGAAGCTCAGCGAGCTCGGCACTCTCATCGAACACATTACCAAGGCGTTGGTCGATTTTCCCGATCAAGTGGAGGTCAGGGAAGTCGAAGGCGAACAGACCACCGTTATCGAGCTGAAGGTCGCCAAGAGCGACATCGGCAAGATGATCGGAAAACAGGGCCGCACGGCCCGTTCCGTTCGCACGATCCTCACCGGCGCCAGCACCAAGCTTCGCAAGCGTACCGTTCTCGAAATCATCGAATAGGCCTTAAATTCGCGCGCGAGCCAGGATGGCCCGCGAACCGGCACCACGACGAAAATACAGTGCGTTTTTCCATCCTCACGCTTTTTCCGGAATATTTCGAGTCGCCGCTCAAGTGCTCGCTCTTGGGGCGGGCGCGCGAGGCGGGGTTGCTTGAGTTTGACCTCTTGGCCCTGCGCGAGTTCGGCGAAGGAAAATACCGCGCCGTCGACGACCGTCCGTTCGGAGGGGGTGCTGGCATGGTCATGATGCCTCAGGTTCTCGAGAAAGCGTTTGAGGAATTGGCAAAACGCACGGCTGCCGCCGCGCCAAAACCCCACGTGATCTATCTTTCTCCGCAGGGGAACACGCTCACTGCGGCCCGCGCGCGCGAGCTCGCGCACAAGCCGCATTTAGCGCTTCTTTGCGGGCATTACGAAGGAATCGATGAGCGCGCGATCGAGGAGTTCGTCGACGAGGAGATCTCGATCGGCGATTACGTTTTAAGCGGAGGCGAACCAGCCGCCATGGTTTTGCTCGACGCCGTCTCGCGGTTCGTTCCGGCAGTGGTGGGCGAGGGCTCAAGTGTCGCAGGCGATACCTTTGAACGGCAGGCCCCCGGGGCTCCCGAGGTGAAAGCAGCGCTTCCCGAGAT
The DNA here is from genome assembly GCA_016186905.1 of Deltaproteobacteria bacterium. Lineage (GTDB taxonomy): Bacteria > Bdellovibrionota > UBA1018 > UBA1018 > UBA923 > JACPKS01. The sequence goes on along the minus strand of JACPKS010000071.1, from coordinate 19,272 downwards.
GGTTCCAGGCGGCCTTAAGGCTCCCGTGTACACCCGCCCGCGTTCCTGGCGCGGCCGCGAAGTGCCGGCTGTACTTCTTTCCGGAAACCACGCCGAGATCGCGCGCTGGCGCTATGCCCAGAGCCTTGAACGCACGCGCGCGCGCCGGCCGGATCTGCTCGAGGACTTGAAGGGATGAAGCGTAAAATATTCGTGGCTCTTTTGCACGCCCCGATCGTCAACCGTCACGGCAAGGAAGTCGTAACCGCGGTCACGAACCTCGACATCCACGACATCGCGAGAAGCTGCAAGACCTACGGCATTGCCCGGTACTTCATCGTAAACCCGGAAGAAGAACAAGAACGCCTCGTGCACGCCATCGTCGGGCACTGGCATGGCGAGGTTTCAAAGGTCCATCATCCCTCGCGCGCCCAAGCCCTCGAGCTCGTCCAGTACGCGCGAACGTTTCGTGAGGCTTTTAACGAGGCGGGAAGGTTTTCCAGACTAGAAAATCCCCAGGCCTTAAATCCCTTCGTCGTCATGCCGGATGCGAAACCGCTCGAGGGTGCCTGGAGCTACGCCGAGCTTCGCCGGCAATGCGTGGAAGGACGGCTTTCCGAGGCGGACGACGGCACTCAGCCTCTGATGATCGTGTTCGGAACCGGGTGGGGGATTTCGCCCGCGTTTTACCCTGAGGTGCACCGGTTCCTAAAACCGCTCCGTGCCTCAGCCGTCACCTCCAATGCAACGCGCTATAATCATCTCTCCGTGCGGGCGGCGGCTGCGATTGTTCTGGACCGGTTATTTGGAGAGTAGTAAAAGAGTCGCCATGAGCAGCCCTAGCGCCAAAGTCGCGTTGATCGAAAAACAGTTTATCCGCAACGACATCACGGAATTCCGTCCCGGCGACACCGTCAAGGTGCACGTCAAGATCAAGGAAGGCGATAAAGAGCGCGTTCAGGCTTACGAAGGCACGGTGCTGGGGATGAGCGGCTCAGGCTCCCGCAAGACGTTCACCGTCCGCAAGATCTCGCACGGCGTGGGTGTTGAGCGCGTGTTCCCGCTCTACTCGCCTTTTATCGCGAAAATCGAACGCTTGCAGGAAAGCCGCGTTCGTCGCGCGAAGCTCACGTATCTTCGTAAGCGCTCTGGTAAGGCTGCCAAAGTTCGCAGCGAAGCCGATACCCAATAATCTGAAAACCGAATCCACGCCCAGTTTTGATTTCGAACACGGGTGCTGGCGCAGCGGTTTGCGCGCGGTAGGCACCGATGAAGTCGGACGCGGTTGTCTTGCCGGACCGGTCGTAGCCGCTGCCGTTGTTTTGCCCGACGAGGTGCTTGACCCGGAGCAAGCGGCTGCCGCGCGCAAGACATCCAAATTCGAATTCCTGCGTGAAGTCGACGATTCCAAAAAACTCACGCACGAAAAACGCGAAGAGCTTTCCGCTCTCATTCACGAGCACGCGCTCGTACAGATCGCGTGGGCGTTTCCCGACGAGGTCGACCGCTACAACATCTTGCACGCCTCGATGCTTGCGATGAGGCGGGCGCTTCGGCCGTTCGCGACGCACGCGCGCGCGTTGCTGGTCGACGGCAACATGAGTCCTTATTCGCGGCTTTTTTTGCGCGTGCTTCCCGAGCCCGTTCCGTTTCAGCGCACCGAAACGCTCGTGGGCGGCGACAGCCGTTCGATTTCGATCGCGGCGGCGAGCATCGTCGCGAAAGTTTATCGCGACCGGTGGATGACCGAGCTCGACGCCGCCTTTCCCGGTTACGCGTTCGCGAGCCACAAAGGTTACCCGACGCCCGCGCATCGCGCGGCGCTCGAGAAACTCGGTTTGTGCTCGGCCATCACGGCCTCGCGACGGCCTGAAGTTTGCTTAAGCCCCCTTCGCGTCGCGGAGGGCGGGATGGAATCCAATACGGGGCCCAGCACATGGCAAAGAGGCTTGCGGGCGGAAGAGCGCGCCAGGCGTCTTCTTGCGGAAAAGGGCTTCGAGTTCATCACGGCGAATTTCAGGTGGAAGGGGGGCGAGATCGATCTTGTCTTCTTGGACCCAACGGCCGCCACGCTCGTTTTCGTCGAGGTGCGCTCAAGGGGCGCGCGCGACGGGAATTTTCTGAGATATAGCTTGGGCCGAGCCAAAAGGCGCAGGCTTTTGAGCACGGCGCAGGTCTTTCTTCACCGCCACGGGCGGGATTTCGCGCGGATGGGGTTTCGCTTTGACGTCGTTTGGGCCGAGGGGCAAAGCGCGATCGAGCATTGGAAGAATGTGGATTTGGGGCACCGTTGACATTAAAATGGTGACATGGCCGTTGTCAAAAAAGCTTCGCGCTTTGCTCTGATCTGCCTGCTTTCCTCGAGTTTCGCGGTCACGGCGATGCCAAAGCCCGCGTACGCCATGGATAAGAAGGTTTTGGTGATGTTCAGGACAGCGGGCTACGGCGCGGGCGCGGGTCTGTTGGTCGGTGCCGCGACGTGGACGATGGGGATTGGAACAAGCCGCAATCTCATGGTGGGCGCAAGTCTTGGGCTCTACGCTGGGATTCTGTTCGGCGTGTATATCCTTGCGACGCAGGAGGAGCCGGTGGGAAGGCCCGAAAGCCCATGGAGGCCGAAGCGCCCCGTGGGACCCGAGGATTGGAAGAACGAGCCGCAAGACGACATGAGCCGCGTGAGGCCTGCGACGCTGGAGAGAAGGCTTACGTTCGCGCAAACGCCTGCCGCGGCGGTGTGGACGCCGGTGATCTCAGTTTCGTTTTAATTATCGACGCTCTTGAGCGCGCGGTTGGACGCATCCCAGAAATCGAAAGATCCGGTTTCGTCGAACGCGGACATGATGCGCCGGAACTCGCTTTTCACGTTGGTGTAGCGCGGCCGGCTCACGGCTCTTGTGTTGAAATCGCGCAGCGTCTGCACGAACGCGCTGATTCCGCTTGAGCCCACGAACTGCAGCTCGCCCAGATCGAAGATGACTTGGCCGATGGTCGCTTCGTCATGAAGCTTTTGCAGATTGTCCTTGAGCAGGTCGGTGGTTTCGTAGTCGAGCTTTCCTTCAAGGCTTACAATGACGGCGGCTCCGTCGCGACGAATGTGGGTTTTCATTGCCATGCCCCTCCTAACGCCTATTATAATCGCCTCGATGACAAACACACTGGGCACACTTTTCCTCGTGGGCACTCCTTTGGGAAATCTCGAGGATATGACCTTTCGGGCGGTACGAGTACTCACCGAAGCCGACGAGCTTTATTGCGAGGACACGCGCAGGACGACGATCTTGCTCGAACATTTCAAGATCGAACGCCCAAACGGGCCCGGAAGTTTTCACGACCATTCACCAAGGTCGGTGCTCACGAAAATCCGGGCCGAGCTCGGACAGGGCAAATCCGTCGCTTATGTGACCGACGGCGGAATGCCGGTCGTAAGCGACCCGGGATTCGTTTTGGCGCGCGAGGCGCTCGCCATCGGAGCGACCGTGACCGCGGTGCCGGGGCCGTCGGCCGCCGTGTCGCTTTTCGCGGTAAGCGGGCTTGCGTCGCCCAAGTACTTTTTTCACGGGTTTTTCCCGCGGACGCGCGGAGAAGTCGAACGCGTGCTCGAATTGGTGCGCGAACTTCCCGTCGCGCATGTTTTTTACGAGTCTCCGTCGCGCGCGGTGAAAGCGCTTGCGATCCTCGCGAAACATTTTCCCGATGCGAAGCTCGCGTTCGGGCGTGAGCTCACGAAGATTCACGAAGAAGTCGTTCGGGGAACGCTTGAGGAGGTTCAGCAAGAGCTTGCCGCAAGGGAAAGAATTCGAGGCGAATGCGTTTTCGCGGTTTTGCATGAGTCGCGCGGCCAAAACCGTGCATCGGAATCAGGTTTGAACGCCGCGACCGCGGACGCTTTGGAACCCGTAGCGCTTTCCGAAGGACAAAAGGCTGAAATTGCAGCGCTTATCCAGTCAGGGCATTCGTCAAAAGACGTATCAAAAGAATTGTCGAAAAAATTCGGCGTTCCGCGCCGGGTGATTTACGAGTTCATCGTCAAGACTCTCACGTAAATTTTTTTCGACCCCTTGACTTCGATCACATCTCCCTTAACCTGAAGGAAGTGGTTGTGGAGCTTTTGATCCATGGATGGATGAAGTAAGGCTCGTGCCTTACGGGTGATGGAAAAGGATTTTCGAAACAAGTTCCGCAAGGCCGGCTTCGTTGAAACAGGACGTTTCCGAAGCCGGCCAACTTCTTTTGCCAACCGCTCAAACGCAAGTCCCTAAAACCCTTCAAAAAATTGACGCTTCAGCCTCACGCGGGTAGAGTATTCCTACGGAAACCCGATGAACTGGTTCGACAATCTTAAGACTCCGAAGATCAAGGAAAAGCCGTCAGAAAAGGCCACCAAAATTCCTGACGGCTTTTGGGTGAAATGCACGTCTTGCGGCGAAATCCTGCAGGCTAAAACCCTTAAGGATAATATGCACGTTTGCCCGGAATGCGGGTTTCATTTTCGCATCGGCGCGTGGGACCGCATTGCACTTCTCACCAAAGACGACACCTTCGAGCAGATCCACGCCGAGCTGAAAACGACCGACCCGCTCAAATTCACCGACACGAAACCTTATGTGACAAGGCTTGAAGCCGCGGTGAAGGCCACCGATCAGCCCGACGCCATCGTCACGGGGCAGGGGTTTATCGGTGACGTTGCGGCGATCGTCGTGGCCTTCGAGTTCCGCTTCATGGGCGGCAGCATGGGAACGGTCGTGGGCGAGAAGATCGCCCGCGCGTTTGAGACGGCGATCGATACTTCGCTTCCGATCGTGATCGTTTCGGCCAGCGGCGGCGCCCGCATGCAGGAAGGGATTCTCTCGCTCATGCAAATGGCAAAGACCTCGGCGATGGTGCGCGAGATGAAAGAGCGAAGGCTCCCGTACGTTTCGGTGCTGACCGATCCCACGACCGGCGGAGTCGCGGCGAGCTTCGCGATGCTCGGTGACGTCATCATCGCGGAACCCGGCGCGCTCATCGGGTTCGCGGGGCCGCGCGTGATACAGCAGACCATCCGCCAGGAATTGCCCAAGGGCTTTCAGCGCGCGGAATACCTTTTGAAACACGGTTTCGTGGACATGATCGTCCATCGCAAGGATTTACCCCAGACGCTTTCAAGATTACTCAGCATGCTACAGGGGCCATGTCGGGAAACCGCGCGCGCACGTTGATCGCGATTCTCACGTTGTCGGTGATTTCGGCAACGGCGCGAGCTCAGACCGATGCCTTGTCGCGGGATGCGGCGAATCCCTCGCGGCCGCCCGTGCCTCCGTCGTTCAAGAAAGCGAAGGCCAAGAAAAACGAAGACGTTTTGAAACCGTCCCGATCCGCGTCGCGGTTCGCGATGACCGGAAAGCCGATGCATTTGAGTTGTAACCGCAGCCTGCGCAAGCTCAAGACGGACATCGTCGAGTGCCACGGAAACGTTTACGTTCGCCGGCCCACCGAGCTTCTCACCGCCGATTTCGTCAGCATCGATTTCGTCCACGACAACCTTCACGCCGAGGGAAACGTCGTTTATTTCACGGGCGAGACCGTGATCTACGGCGCCAAGATGGATTTCAACTTCAAGACCGAGACCGGCGTGATCGAAGACGGCCGCATTGAAAGCGAAAGGTACGAACTTTTAGGCGAGCACATCGAGCGGTTTTCGGACGAGGAGTTTCGCATCCGCGACGGCGAGTACACGACGTGCCGCGACTGCCCGGCGAGCTGGCGGCTGGCCGCGAAATCGGTCGACTTCCGCGTCGACGGCTACGCGTTTCTCGGAAACGTCTACGTGAAAATCACCGATGCGCCGACACTTTACATCCCGTACGCGGTCATTCCCGTCAAAACAAAGCGCCAGAGCGGGCTTTTGTTCCCCAAGTTCGGAACGAACCAGCTCAATGGCTTCATGATCGTGCAGCCGTTTTACTGGGCCATCTCGCGCAGCACCGACGCGACGATCGGGCTTGGCAACTACACCCAGCGGGGACGTAAAGGGGAGGGCGAGTTCCGGTACGCGCTGGCGCCGAGAAGCAAAGGGGAGTTCAAGGCTTTCTCATTGCGCGATAAGACTTTTCCGGAGTCGCCTTATCGCGAGCGCTGGAAGTTTCCGCCGCCGGACTATTACGACCGTTGGGCGTTCGAGTATTCGCATAATCTGGAGCTTCCGTGGCGCATCGAGCAGAAGCTCCGCTGGCTCGATGCCTCCGATCGCGATTACGCGCGTCTTTTCCCGGATGACATCTCGGGAGCGGGAGAGCCCGCGCTCGTTTCCGACGCGGGAATTTCGCGCGCGGGCCGTGACGCGAGCGTGTGGGTGAACGCCAAACGCATCCGAAACAACATCACGCCCGAGCTCGTGGGTTTCGATTCCGACACCGTCCAGCTTCTTCCGAGCGTGTCGGTCGCGACGGTCGATCATCGCGTGTCCGAAAATGTTCCGTTGCACTGGGGTTTGACGTCGAATTATTCGCGGTTTTGGAGAAAGAACACGAGCTTTGACCCGATCTACCCGCTGGGCACAAGCGCGCTCCGAAGCGATTTCGTGCCCGGCGAGACGCCCCTGCGCCGGGCGCACCGCATTACGGCGATGCCCGAGCTCTATTTCACCACGCGGCTATGGGACGTGTTCGAGGTCGTGCCTTCGGCGCAATATCGAGCCTTTTACTACGACTTCGGGACAGCACTTGCGCAGCCCGCGTGGCGTGGATTTCTGGTCGCGCAAACGGATTTCGCGACGACAGTCGAGCGTGTTTACGGAGCCAGCGTGAAACACAAGATGCGTCCGTCGCTTACATATTCGGTCATCCCGGTGATCAACCAGAAAGACCCCGGCCATCCGTTCTTCAAGCAGCTCAACACATCGGGATACCAGTTCGACGAGTCCGACATCGTTCCGGTCACGAACGAAAACCAGCAGTATTTCGTTCCCCTCGGCCACTCGGTTACGTACCAGCTTGGGAATAAATTCATTCTTAAGTCGGATGCTCCGCCGTATACGTACCGAAAGACGATCGACGTGACCTCGGGCCAGAGCATCAACTTCGTCGAGTACCGCAAAGCCAAGGACGTTCGGCAACCCTTATCGCGCTTTTTTACGTATGCGTCGGTGAATACCTTGCGCATTCAAGGAAACGGCGAGTACTACTATTATCCATATTCAAAGGCTTCCTCGTACAATCTCGGTCTCAACTACATCTTTTCGCAGTACACGCGACGCCTTCTGGCCTTCCAACGGAGTCTCGGCGTGAGTTACAGCTACAACCAGGTGACGACGCATACGCACTCGGTCGGAGGGTCGTTTGTCTGGTCGGTGAACGATTACTTTCAGCCCAGGGGCGGGATCACTTATCAATTTCCAATGGGCCTCAACAGCGCGCTTAGTCCGGGCATCGTGCTTTCGGCCAATGCGAGTCTCACGTATCAGAGTCCGTCGCAGTGTTACCGGCTCGTACTGATGGGAAGCCGCACGTTCGGCCGCGGCTGGGACATTTCGTTCAACGTGCCGATCAACCTTACCGGCGGCGGATTCACGAGCATTACCGAAGGCGGCGGGGTTGCGGCGAGCTCGGGGGGCGCGCGTTGAAGCGCGAGGAGGAAAAATGAATGCGGATTATCCATCGGAAGTAACGCGGTTGCTCGAGAGCTTGAAAAAAGATTGCGCGTCGACCGTGGCTGAAGTCGCGCGGCGAACGGTTGAAACCGTCGATGGCGGCGGACTCATCTACGTGTTCGGCGCGGGCCATTCGAGCATTCTCGCGGAAGAGGCGTTTCACCGCGCGGGAGGCCTCATCCCGGTCCATCCGATTCTCCACGATTTTCTCTCGCCGCGCATCCCGCCGAAGGTCGCCGGAAAAATGGAGCGGCTCGAAGGTGTCGCGAAGATTCTGTTCGAGCGCGGCGGCGCGCGCAAGGGCGATCTGATGTGGATCGCGAGCAACTCGGGCATCAACGCCGCGGCGATCGAAATGGCGCAGGCGAGCGCGGCGGCCGGGGCGCGAACGGTTGCCCTCACGAGTCTCGCGCATTCCAAGGCGACCGCGAGCCGGCATTCGTCCGGAAAAAAACTTTTCGAGCTTTGCGATCACGTTCTCGATAATCATTGTCCGCCGGGAGACGCGCTTGTCGATGCGGGGGGCGCTCGAGTCGCGGCCGGCAGCACGATCGCCAACAGTTTTCTTTACCACTGGGCTCTCGCCGAAGCGTGCGCGCTCTGGACGGCGGCGGGGAAGAGTTTGCCCATCTACGTGAGCGCGAACCTTCCGGGTGGCGATGCCGCCAACGAGAAAGCGGAAGCGCGGTATCGCGCGAGAATTCCGCTTTTGTAAGGTTCCCGGCGCCGTTACAATCGTAAGAGCGAATGGACATCCTACTTTCAAACGATGACGGCGTGTACTCATGGGGATTGAGAGTGATCTACCGGCAGCTGAAAAAACTCGGCCGAGTCTGGGTGGTGGCTCCGCTCGAGGAAAAGAGCACTGCTGGGCACAGCCTTACGATCCACAAACCGATTCGCCTGCTCAAGATGGAAAGCGGATTTTACGGCGTCAGCGGAAGCCCCGCTGATTGCGTGTACATCGGCATCCGCGAGGTCATGAAGAAGATGCCGGATCTCGTCGTCAGCGGAATCAACCGCGGAGCGAATCTCGGGCAGGACGTCTATTACAGCGGCACCGTGTCGGCCGCGCGCGAGGCCTGCATTTTGGGCCTGCCCGCGATCGCCGTCTCGGTCGATCTCGACCATCGCAAGCAGAAGGAAGACAAAGATATCCATTTCGAGACGGCCGCGCGCACGCTCATGCGGCTGCTCAAAGAGGTTCGTCTGGCCGACATCCCAAAGCACACGCTGCTGAACGTGAACGTGCCGGACGTCGCGATGGAGAAGGTGAAGTCGCTCAAGATCACGCGCCAGGGCTTTCGTTATTACAGCGGCACGGTGCTCAAGCGCGTGGATCACAGGGGAAAGCCGTATTTCTGGATCGGCGGCCAGTACAAAGGGTTTCACAACACCGCCGGAACCGATTGCCACACCGTCGCGCAGAGACATATTTCGGTGACGCCGGTGAAACTCGACTGCACGGACCATGAGTATCTCAAGAAACTCGAACGCGTTTTTGAAGCGAACGCCTCGGAGGGAAAAAATGGACGCAACGCACGCGCGAAGCGCGCAAGCCGTACGCATCGTTAAGGTCTCGGCGCTGCTCGCGTCTTTTTGCGCGCTGATCGCCGCGTCTTTTGGCGGTTGCACGACCGTCCGGGCGCGTCCCAACGCGAACCGCGGGCTCTTTCAAACCGGCGAACGCCCCCTCTCCGTGCCGCCCGTGGGCGCGATGGAATCGGATCAAGGCTTCAGCTGGCCCCTGCGCTCAGGCGCGGTGTCGTCGTATTTCGGAACCCGCCGCCGCAAGTTTCATGACGGCATCGACATCAAGGCTCCGCGCGGGGCGCCGGTCTATGCGGCCAAGGACGGCATGGTGCTCTATTCGGCGAGGCGCATCCGAGGTTACGGAAACATGATCGTGCTCAAGCACGGCGACGGCACCGCCACGGTTTACGCGCACAATTCGAAAAATCTCGTCGCGCGCGGAAGGAGCGTCCGTCGCGGCGAGATGATCGCCAAGGTCGGCGCCACGGGGCACGCGACCGGTCCGCATTTGCACTTCGAGATCCGGCGCGATCAGCTGCCGGTGGATCCGCTGATGTATCTGCCCGCGGTACGTACCGCTTCCCAGGCGCGTAATTAGGATTTCTTTTTGTCTTTGGCGACCGTGAACAGAACGCGCGCGCCCACATAAGGAATTTTGCGGGTCGTGGTGATGCCCGTGTTGCCGTCGGCCGTCTTTACCGTGCGGTCGCTGACCTGCGCGCCGAACGCGAGTCGCTTGGTGGCGCGCACGTCGAGCGTAAATTCCTTCGTGACGGCGGTTGTCTTGATGCCTTTCTTGCGGCCCCTTCCGTTGTGGTCTTCGTCATTCACGCTTAGGGTCATCATGACGATGTCGTTGATTCCCATGATGGCCTGCGCGCCGCGCTTTCTGCCGAATCCAAAGTTCGCATCGTCAGCCTGGCCGATGGAAAGGCCGTACGAGGGCGCGACGAGCAGGTTGAAGGCCTTGCCCGACGTTACCGCGAGGCCAAGTTCCAATTCAGGGTCAATGATATTGAACGACGGATATTGATGTTTGTGGATGCTGAACCCGCTATTGCTCTTCAAACCAAGATAAGGGCCGAAGTTTCCCTCGACGAGCATGAGCCCGCCGCCCATCGTGCCTTTCGTGTCGATGCCCCAGTTCTTTCCGAGATCAATGGAACCGCGGTCGTTGGAATAGTTGATGATGTTTGAGGTGCCCAGGCCGTTTTTGTGGTGCGTGATGGAGTGTTTGGTGCCGCCGAATTTGAGGACGTCAGGATAATGCTGCGGGTTTCGCGAAACGTTGTACTGAAAAGTCAGGCCCGAGATGTCGGTTCCAACCTTCGGAGATTCGCCCGCCTGTTGCGCCACCGCGTTGCCGGCTGAAAGCATCAGCGTGCAGACGAATAGGGCATGGAAATAACGATTGATCGAATATCGGACCATGGAACACCTCTCTCTTTAATTTCTCTCAAGTGGAGGAAAAGCAGGTGTCGTGCCAGATCTCTAAGACGCTGTAATAGCTACGAAAAGTGGAATGCGTCCCGCTGCCGATCCGTTTATCGGATGAGGGTATGTCTAGAGTCTATACATGGAAAATATATTCCCTCCTGCTTGCATGGCGTTGTCGCGACATCCGCCGCGAACGCTTTTTCCCCTGTCAAATTCGACCGATAAGTTACGAAGGAGGAACTTGAGAAGGCATGCGCAAGTCGACGAGATTCGCATTCGCGCTGTTATCCGCCATCGCGATCTCCGCGTTTTCGCCGAACGTGTTTTCGGGCGGTCAGACCGCGGCCGGGTTGCTGACGCTCGCGCTCGAGCGTCTTGCCACGACAAACGATCCCAAAAAACTCACCGATCTTTCGCGAGCGATCCAGAAATTCATCGTCGATCCGAAGCACAAAAAAGAGCTGCAGACCGAGGCCGGAAAAGATCTCGCCGCGGTTCAGGTGAAGCTCGCCAATTACTTCGCGCTCAAGGCGAAATTCAACGCCTGCATCGCCGACAAAACCGCGCGCTTGAAACTCGACACGCGCGTCACCGACACATTCCTCAAGATGCCCACGCAGAGAAATCTCACGCTTTGCAATACGATGGCCGGTCAGCTGATTCAAAGCCAGGCGACCATCGAACAGATCGTCATCAAACTCAAACAGCAGTACGATCTTGCGCCAGCAGACAGGCTTGCCGACAAACAGTGGGAAAAAGCGCGCGAATTGCGTGATGATTTGATCCTTCAGGGCTACAAGGACGCGCTCAAAACATACTTGGATCTCAACCACCGCTACAAGCGCAGCGACGGCAAGCACGATGGGCGCACGGTGAGACAGATTGTCTGCGAGCTCTTCGACAATCCTTCGGCCTGCGGTTCGGGCACCTTTCACGTCTCGCGTCTCGACAGCGCGACGTATTTTACGCTTCAAAAGTACGGAGAAAACTACCAGGCCCAACTTCAAAAAATCACGCCACTCACGACAGAACAGGTTCGCCAAAAACTCAACGCGAACATCGGCGTGATCGAGAAGGCATACCATAAAGTGCCTCCGCGCCCGGCGACGGGCCATCTTTTTCAAGGCGAGGGATTCAGCGAGAGCGACTGGCGGGAATACAAGAACAAAGGCGGAGCGAACGCGTGGGTGGCCGATCAGCTCGCGATCAACGCGAAAAAAACCGCCGCGCGCGACGAGCGGATTCAGATCTACAATCAGTGGTATCGCGAGTATCTCGGCGGCATGACGAGACATCCGTCGGGTTCGCTCGTCTTCACTGAAGCCATCGGCGCGTACTTCAAAGCTCCGATGGATTACAACACCGGCGAAGAGGCGAAATTCGAACGCATTCCGAGCGCGAAGACCGTCGACAGCGCGGTCGGCGAGGCGATGTCGGAGCTCAAAAAATACGGGCATTTTCTCTCGGATCGCGACCTCGTAAAGACGTTCGGTTACGGCAAACTTTCGACTGCTGAGATCAAAAAACACGTGCAGGATATCGTGCGCAACGCGCCGGCGGCCGCGGCGCAGGTTCTCGTGGCGCACCCCGAGTACGCGCCTTTGATGTGCGATGCGATCAACGCCGTCAACGCCGACGTCGCGAAAAAAGCCGCCGACGACGCCGACACGACGAAGTTCTATCTCTGGGGCGGCGCGATCGTCGCGGGCGGCGCGATCACCGGAGGGGTGGGCGCGGCGGTTTTCGCGGGAACAGCCGCGGGAGTGATGTTCGCGACGGCCACGACCGCGAGCTTCATCGCGGGAACCGCGCTTGGCGCGACTTCCGCGGTTTATTACCTCAATAAAGCGAACGACTCGCATCGCGAATTCTCTGAACTCAAATCGGCGTTCATCAGCACGGGCGCCAAAGACCTCGACGCCTGGCCCGAAATGAAAAAATCGTTCGAGGAGTTCGAGGAGGCGCGATTCCAGTTCGCGCTCCAGGTGGGATTTAGCGCCATCGACGCCGCGTCGTTCGGAAGCGTGATTCGTGGATTCAATTCCGCCCAGAAAATGGCGGCGATCGCGAAAGCTCACGAATTCCTGGAAGTCGGCCGCTTCAATCCCGTTCGCAATTCGCGCATGCTCTCGATCGTGAACAAGCTCGGCGAAGAGGAAGCGTCGAAATTCTTCACCGTGCTCTCGCAGATGGGAAAAGACCAGAAGTACATCGACGGGTTTCTGTCCAAGGCCGGCAAGCTTTCGAAACAGGATCTTTCGGCGCTCGCGAGGAAAATGACGACCGATCTCGAAAGCGAGAAGGGGCGCGTCTCCGCGATGATCGAAATGGAGGAGTTCAAGCCGAGCGGGCCGGTGGCCGAGGTCGCGGCGAAGACCGAAACGAAGGCAAAAGCATTTCTGACCACTGAAGACCTTGAAATGCTCGACACCCACGACAACCCGGTATGGAACGGGCCGGAATGGAAAAAAGAATTCGACGGTTTACTCAAGAATAATCCGGACGCCGCGATACTCGAAAACGAAGTCGATATCTTGCGAACCGACCAGAGGTATGCCTTCACTGAAAAGAAGAAGTTTAATTCCACGAGGCAAGTCGTCACCGATCATCCGGGCGAGTATTCAACGGTTTCGATGATCAGAGCGAAAGATACCGATGCCAGTTTCGGCATCCATCCGTTGAGCCAGGAGGAGCGTAAAGCGTACAAGGCGACTGTCAAGGATGGAAAACTCTACGCCTCGGACGGCAAGCTCGTCGACTCGCGCGGATTCAGCACGGGCCACGAACAAGGCGCGGATCATGTCATTTTCGTGATGGACAAGAACGGGGATATCTATATCCACGGAGGCGTTGCGTCCGGCGAAAGCGGAAAGCCCCGTAAGTTCTTCCACTCTACTCTCGCGGGCGGAGGAGACGTCGCGGCGGCTGGCGAGCTGAAGGTCGTCAACGGGAAGATCGTCGCGATCACCGACGGAAGCGGCCACTACGAGCCGCCGCCCTGGCTTACGATGCAGTTTCTTGAGCAACTCCGCAAACGCGGCGTTCCGCTTGAGCGGATCAAAATCGATCTGGTTTCGTTAAAAGGAAAATAAATAAAAGGCGCCTTTCAGAATTTCACCTTCGGGCCCGGAAATCGCCTGTCCGCCACGAAAATCCAAATCAATACCAAAACCGTAAGAGAGCCGAGCAACATCTTCCCGGCCTGGGTATTGGGCGGCAGCACGAACAACACGCAGATGAACGCGATCCAGAGCACGGCGATGACGGAGATCGGAAAGCTCAGCACCCCCAGGTGCCACGGCCCTTTGACGCGATCGTGGCCTTTGCGCCGCGCGCGGAAGCGCGCGAGAATCGGCAACCCGTACGAAACGTAGAGTGAAATCGTCGCGATCGAGACGACGGCGGAATACGCGTCGACGGATACCGCCAGACACATCGCAAGGGCCGCCAGGCCCCAGATCGCGTTCGAAGGGGTTTTATGCGCGCGGTTGATCTTCGCCCAGAATTTCGAAAACGGAAGCCCGCCGTCGCGCGCGAACGCGTAAACCATCCGCGAAGAAGACGTCAACGCCGCCAATCCGCAGAGCCACATGGCGCCCGCGATCGTTACCGCCAAGGCGCCACCCAAGCCTGTTCCCAGCCGTGCCTTGAGAATTTCGACAAAAGCCGTGTCGCCGAATGCGGCGGCCCGGCCGATGTCCGGAATCGAGAGCGTCACGGCGATCAGCACGAGAGAACCGAATACGATCGACATCGCGACCGCGATGACGATTCCCCACGGCGCGTTCTTCCGCGGATCGACGATCTCCTCGCTCACGTGCGCCGACGCGTCGTAGCCGGTGAGGGTCCACTGCGCGATAAGAATTCCGATGAGAAAGCTGTACGGCGGCGAATAAGAATCGGCCTGGTGAAACGTGAACAGAAACCGCGCCGGCTGGGCGAAGCCCTTCGTCGCCAGCGCCGCGAGAAAAATCGCGACGACCGCCATGTGGTACCACGCCGAAAAATTATTGAGCGCCGATACGACGCGCACGCCGAAATGATTGAAGAGCGCATGCGAGAGCAAAAGAACCGCGTAAGCCGGAACCGCCATCCCCGCCGCCCAGCCGAACAAGCTGACGAGATAGAGCGCCAGTCCGTAATCGATTCCCGCGAGAATCGCGAACTGCCCGATCGTGTTGAAACAGGCGGTAAACCATCCAAGGCGGCGACCGCCCAGAAAACTGCTCCAGTGGTACAAAGCGCCGGCGGTCGGATAGGCGCTTGCGAGCTCGGCCATCGCCATCGCCACGGTCAACGTGAAAAGCGACACGAACCACCACCCGACACTCATCTGCAGCGGTCCGCCGTGTTGAAGGCCGTAGCCGTAGAGCTGCGAAATGCCGGTGACGATCGAGATCACCGAGAAACTGATCGCGAAGCTCGTGAACCCGCCCATGTCGCGCAGGAGTTCCTGAACGTAGCCGAGTTTTTTGAGGTCCGCGGCGTCATGTCTTAAATGCGACTCGATCGATTCTTTCGTTTCGCGCATGGGCTACGCTCCCGCTTTGAGAACCGCGCAGGCACAATAGGCCAGCGCCGCGAGGATGAAAGCGCCGCTGAATCCGAACAGAGCGACGATCACGGCGCTCAGGGTTGCGGCATTGACCGACGCGAAGGCGTTGAATGCGTAGGCAAGCGCGGCTTCGCGTGGCCCACGGCTCGCGATTTCCCTGAACGTTTTCGGGAAGGGCATGCCCAGGAAAAACGCGAGGGGACCGATCAGCGACGCCGCGAGCGCGGCGCGAACTGGGGTTGACAGCCCGAAAGCATGCGCCACGAGCCAGTGCTCGCCGGCCCATGCCGCCGCCGCTCCGAGGATGATTCCCGCGAAAGCCGTCCTATCGCTGAACCGCCGCGCGACAAAACTTCCGGCGCCGGAGAAAAATAAAAAAGCGCCCAGAACGACGATGAAACTCAGATTCAGGTTTCCAAGGAACAACCCGAGCCGCTCGATCCACGCAAGCTCGAACATAAGGTATCCGGCGCCGTAAAGAAGAAACAGGGTCGCCGCCGCGGCGCCGATGCGCCCGCCTTTGCGGACGAAGGCCAGGGGAACGGCCAGGAGTGCTGAACTTGTCAGAAGACTCACGCCTAAGGTGACCAGAAGGAACACGAACGGGATGTCCGCCTCGGCAAGAAACTCCGTGTACGAGCCGCTCCGTGCCGCGCGGAGAAACGAACCGAGCTGGCGCCAGTGGAAATGCCTTTCAAGGAAGGGGCGCTCGTCGGTGAGAGGACTAACTGCGCCGCCGCTCGTCCGGTCGAGGGCCCAGTCGAAGGCGTGAACCCTGGAGAATCGGTCGATGAGCTCGAAATCCGCGCGCGTAAACGGAGCGGGCTTCACGAGAAACGCGGCGGCGAACGGATTCGATATCCTGACAAGCTGCCCGCTGGGATAATTTTCGGAGGTCGCGGCGCGAAGGGTCGCGAGCACGCGCTCGTTCTGCGGATCCGGATTTCGGCGAAAGCCCGAGATCACGAGCGCTCCCCGCTCCGAGAGCAGGCCGATCATCGCGGCGACACTCTCGCGCGTCAGGTCGAAGGCTGGCGCGAGGGAATAACGTGACGAGTTCGCGTACGTCTTCGCGTCGGTGTGCGAATAATAAACGAGATCAAACCGCTCCTTGCTCGATCGGGCGAATCGGCTTGAGCTGGTACGTTCGGCACGAGCGCGTCCAAGCAGGCTTCGAAAATGGCCCGCCGATTCGGGGTCTCTCAAGCGCAGCGCCTCTATGGCACGAGAAAAGCTGTCATCCTCGAAAGTCAGGGTGACGTCGTCGATGCCGTGGTATTCCGCGGCGAGCAGGTTCCAGCCCGACCGAAGGCCCAAGAGCAGCGCCCGCGGCCGCTTCCATCTCTTGGCGAACTCGAAGCCGACGGCGCCTGGGAGCGCCGAAGCGAACGCGAGACCGCTCTTGCCCATACTGCCCACGCGTGGAATCGCGCCGGCCCGAAATCCATCGGTGAAAAGAAGCCAGTTCGCGGGCAGCGCTCCGTTGAAGGACAGACTAATGCCAGGCGTGCCGTGATCCACCGGATCGTCCACCACCGAGTAGTGGCCGCTTAGCAGCGTAAATTCCTCCTCAATCCGGGAGCCGGGGTGGAGAAGTGCCTCCTTGAGGCCCTTGAACTCGCTCGTGCCGGAGAGAAGTGTCGCTCCAAATAGGGCTGGGATGATCGGAAAGAGGACGGCCTGCGAAAGCGTGCCCAGGCCTGCCCCGCCAAGGTCAGCGCAGTAGAGATTGAAGATCCCCTTCGGCTCGCGCACGAAACACGATGCCACCGCGAGGCCCCCGAAAAAAAACGGTGCCGAAAGGGCGATCATGATGAGCCCGATCCGCCAGCTTTCGCCTGGAAAGACCACGAAGCGAAAGGGCTCGATGGGCTGGGCCATGGCGAGCCACGCGGAACCGCACGCCGTGATCACGAGGGCGGCGAAATGAAAACTTGTCCAACGCGCGATTCCGGGCCGAAGCGAAAGCACCACTCCCGCCAATCCTCCGCCCAGCATCGCGACGCTGACAACCAGGTGCGCGCTGAACTGCCAGCTGGTGATCGAGAGGATTCGCAGCAGAGCGGTTTCGAGCGCCAAGACAAGAAACGACGCGGCGAAGACATACGCCATTCAGTGGCGTCCCGTCAGCGGCACGAACGCGACCGGCATGACGTCCTTGATTTTGAAATCGCGTTCCGATTTTTTCTCGACGACGTAAAGACTCTGCACCCATGCCTCCTCGCCGACTGGGATCACCATGACGCCGCCCACCTTGAGCTGTTCCTTCAGCGGCGGGGGAATCGTCCGCGCCGCCGCCGTGACGAGAATGATGTCGAAGGGCGCGAATTTCTTGAGCCCGTAGAATCCGTCACCCTGGTGTACCGTGACGTTTTTATAGCCAAGCCGCGCGAGTCTTTGTTTCGCCTTCGAGTAAAGCGGCTCGACGATCTCGATCGTGTGCACGTGTTTGACGAGCTTCGAGAGGACGGCGGCCTGGTAACCCGAGCCCGTTCCGATTTCGAGGGCGACCTTGTTCCCATTCGGCCGGGCGGCCTCGGTCATGAACGCCACGATGTAAGGCTGCGAGATCGTCTGGCCGAATCCGATCGGAAGGGGCCGGTCCTCGTATGCGTGCGGAACGAAGTCCGAATCAATGAAGAGGTGCCGCTCGACGGCGCGCATCGTATCGAGGACCTTCGCGTCGCGGATTCCGCGATCCCTGATCTGCCCGTCGACCATCTTGTTCCGCGCGGCCGCCCATTGAGCATCCTGGCAAAAGCCATGACATGGCTTTTGCATTGGCGACGCCCCGGCCAGCGGGCCCCGCAAGGCAAGGGACATGACCAGCAGCAAAAGCGTCATTCCTCGGATTTACCAAAAACAGTCTCGGAAAGGCTACTTGTTTCGTCGTGGCTCAGCTCTCGTTGTCTTTTCGCACTCCAACGTTGGCTGCGTGAAGTTTTTGCTCCCGGGCGATTATGATATATGATCTCGGCAAGGATGCCGGCTGAAAGCAGGAAAATTCTCTTAGTCGACGATGACGACGACTTTCGAAAGGCGTTGAAAACGCTTCTCGAAGAAGCGGGCTATTGGGTCATTGAGGCGCAAAACGGCAAGCTTGCGCAGTCTCTGCTTATGGCGAGCAAGGCCCGGAAGGAGCGGATCGACCTCGTCATTTCCGATATCCGCATGCCTGAAATAGACGGTATTGAGCTCGCCAAATTCGTCAAAGAACAGGATCTGTCGCCGGTTATCCTCATGAGCGGCTTTCCGGAATTAATAGATGCCAAAGACGTGATCACTAACGCAGACCGCGTTTTCTTCAAGCCGTTTCAGCACGAGGGTTTGTTGGAAGCGATAAACGAGTGCCTTGCCGACCAGAACGCGTCGCCTGAGGACGCCGAATACTGCGCAATAAGCATCGAAGAGTTTGTTTCGGGCCCCCGGACCCGGTGGGATTGTTATATCCGGCTCTCAGACCGGAAATACGTGAAAATCATGCACAAAGGCGAAAGAATCGCGTTAGACAGGATTCGAGGCTACCAGAATAAGGACGTTGCCTTCTTCTACTTCCGGAGGGAGGACTTCCAGAAATACGTAGGTTTCAACGTGGAGCTCGTTAAAGCAACCACGGCGACCGGCTCCGCTGTTCCGAGAGCGCGAAAAATCAAGTTTGCCACGAATACGGCGAAGCTGATTCTCAAAAATCTCAGCGCCGCGGGCCCCGACAAAGAGGCGATCGGCCAGGCGTCGGAGTTCATTGAATCGACCGCGCAGATGTTGATGGACGACAAGGCCGCGATGGATCTGCTCGAGACGATCAGTTCGCACTCCGAATATCTCTATACCCACAGTGTCGGCACCAGTCTGTACGCCGTCATGCTGGCGCACAAGCTCAAGTGGAAGTCAGCGCCCACGATGTTCAAAGTCGCGACCGCGGGGCTTTTGGCGGATATCGGCTTGAAGGATTTCGATCCATCGCTGTTCAAGAAATCGAAAACGGGATGGACCGCCGGCCAGGATAAACTTTATCAGGATCACCCCGCGACGGGAGCTGCTGTCATAAGTAAGATCCGATCGATTCCATCCGACATCGGCCAGATCATCCTTCACCATCATGAGAACTGCGAAGGGACAGGTTATCCCGCTGGATTGAAGA
>JACPKS010000058.1 GCA_016186905.1 Deltaproteobacteria bacterium | reverse complement strand
CGGCCGGTGGCCGTACTTCTCGCGCAGGCGATCGACGATCGCGTCTTTCACCTTGAGCGCGACGTAATGCGAATGGTGCAATCCTTGTTTCTGTGACTGATCTGGCCTCATCTCTGGCCTCATCTCTGGCCGCATCGGACGATCGCGCGTGGGCCGGCGCTCTTCCAGCGCCCGACGGTTCGGAATGCGACGCACACCCGCGATCGTACACTCCACGGCAAGCGTACGTTCAGGATCCAGGTAGTCTTCCCAATGCAAGCGGCGCACCTGCGAGTAAAGCATCTCGGCGCCTGTCGCCGAAAACTCGCGGATGGGCATGAGCACGCGCGTGGCTGTTCGCAACCAGAGATTCGCGCGATACATCAACGCAAGATCACCCTCGAAGTGCGCTCCGCCTCGGGCAGGTTCGATGCCGGTCGCGCCAATGCGCTCGAGTTCCAAGGCGAGCGCGGGCTCAATTCCTAAAGATGCGGTGGCAAAGAACTTTGGCACCGAGCATGTTTAATGCGGCGCGCGTCCGGAGTAAAGACCGAATACCGGTAAACATTGCGCGCGGCTGCATTCATGCAGCCGCGAAATGTACAAAACCAGTGGGTCCGTCTCGGCGAAATCCCCCGCTGGAATTCGTTGATCCGCAACTCCGCGAGCAAAAGACATCGCATATTGAATTGAAACCGGATCCCGCAAAATTAAGCGCGTTTTGGACATCGCGCTGTCAGCGGTACGAACCTCCGCCATATAGTAATAGCCCGGAGCGGCTTGAGCACTGGCGGCAAGAAGGCACAGAAGTGCAACAACCTTCATAGAAAGCAGATTATCGGTGGCATCCACAGTCGTCCAGAGGGCATGATGTGCCGCGTTACCGGTTCAATGGCCTCGCTAACCCTTATTAGACTTGGATGCGTCCGCAGCGGCCTTTCGAGCTGCGGCCGCTTCGCGCGCGGCGTCTTCATTGATGAATTGCATGTAGTAGCGAAGCTCTCCGATCGACTCGCGAATGTCGTCAAGAGCGCGATGGCCCTTGGCTTTCTGAACTTCAAGCCCGTATCGCGAGCGAAAAACCTCCTTGAACGACGTCACGTCGACCACGCGATAATGCATCCGCGCCGTGAGACGCGGCATGTGGCGGTCGATGAAGCGTTTATCCATACCCACGCTGTTGCCGCACACGACGACCTTTTCATCCTTCGCGAAATTCCGGTTGATGATCTCGATGAGCTCGCTTTCGACGAGTGCCAGCGGCGTGCCTTTGGGAACCATCGCGGATAAGCCGCTCTTGCCGTGGTTCTGCTTGCACCACTCGTTCATCGTGTCGAGAACTTCCTGCGGCTGATAAACAACGCGCTGGTAACTCTCGACCTGCGCGAGATTGAGATCGGTGATGATCACGGCGACCTCGAGGATTTTGTCGACGTTCTCGTCGAGGCCCGACATCTCCATATCGACCCAGAACATGCATTTCATCGTATCTGCCATAGGATTCATCCGGTATTCTTCACGACAGAAAGTGGTCGCGATCGAGGCGGCGGACAATTCCGGGTTTCGCCTGCAGCACGATCGGAATTCCGCGCACGAGCGCCGCGACGGTGGCCGGATCGCCGGGCGTTCCGCCTTCGATCGAGAGCGTGATTGGAGGATTTCCCTGAATCGTGATCGTATCGCACGGAACGTCGGCGTTCATGCTGATCTTGAGATCGAGCTCGATCACGCGCTTGCGGTCAACCTCGCCCCAGGCCTGATGGTGCAGGCCGCAGACCTGTCCCTTCTTGATCGTCATCACGCGCGTGGCAAGCGCTTTGGGAGCGATGATGGGCACGATACTCTCGCCGCTCTTGGTGAGTGTCAGCCCCAGAAACGACGCGAGATAATCGAGCGACTCGCGCAGACCGACATGGCCGATTTTCTTTTTTTCCACCTGCGCTCGAAATGCGGTTTCGTCGAGGCCAGCGCCGATTTTCTTCTGCAGCGGGGGCCTTCGAGTCGCGGCGTTCACGAGGCGCTCCACGCGGATGAAATCCACGGTATGCACGGCTTGAGTGACGATCGCGGGGAGCACGTCCATCACGAACCCGGGATTGACACCCGTACCCATCATCGCGACGCCGTGTTTTTTGCAGAGTCCGTCGATGTCTTCGGCGACCTTGGGGTTTTGAATCCATGGATAGAAAAGCTCTTCGGTGGACGAGACGACGGGCACTCCCGCCGCGACCAGCGCCTTAAGTTGTGGAACGACGACCGCCATACTTGAAGACGTCGTGTGGATGCACACGTCAGGGCGGGCCTTTGCAAGCAAGTCATCGAGCGACTGAAACGCGGCGACTCCCTTTTTTTTCGCCCACTCCCGCGATTCGGGCACGATGTCCACCGCGCCGACGAGTTCAAGACGGCGGTTCCAGAAAGGATTTTCACTTAAGACCGCCTCAAGCACCATGCGCCCGATATAGCCCAGGCCGAAGACCATCACTTTGGTCGATTTCACTTTGGCAGTTTGCATGGGCCCGAGTTTGCCGTAAATTGGGCTCGATGTCACCTGAGTCCTCTCGCCGCCCGGCGCGTGGCGAAAATAAACTGAACCGGGTGTGCCGCCTCGTGCTTTTCGATATCGACGGAACGATTCTCTGGGGCGGCCCGCTTTGGAAGGAGTGCTTCAACGGGGCACTTCAACATTGCTTCCCGCAACTCGACTTCCCCGCGGTGCCGTACGGCGGCAAAACCGACGTGCAGATCTGCCGCGAGACGTTGGCGGCGGCCGGCTTCTCGCCAGAAGAAGTTGAAAGCAGCATGATTCGGGTCATCGACGAGTACGTCGCACGCGCTTGCGCCGAAACGCGCACGCGCGCGCACGAGGTGCAGGTGCTTCCCGGCGTGCGAGAGATCCTTGAGGAGCTTTCGTTGCAACCGGGCGTGCTGCTCGGGCTGCTCACCGGGAACGTAAGGAAAGGCGCTGACGTGAAGCTCGCGTCGGTAGATCTCGCGCGCTATTTCAAGTTCGGCGTCTACGGCGATGACCACTGGGATCGCTACCGGCTTCCGGAGATCGCGCAGACTCGCGCGAACGAATTGTTCGGCTTGCGTTTTAGCGGCAAGGAAATCGTCATTATCGGCGATACCGTTCATGACGTGAATTGCGGCAAATCCATCGGCGCGCGCTCGATCGCGGTCGGAACCGGCCGCAACATCCCCCGCGAGGAGCTTCTCGCCCAAAATCCAGATTACTACTTCGCCGACTTAAGCTCGACGCTCGACGTCATTCAAGCGATCCTCGAAGACCTTCCCTAAAACGCCGTGTTGCCTCATTTACGCGTTGACACACAGAGATAAATACTGTACTATCTCGCTCTATTATTAAATATTATGAAATTAAACCTTTTATTTCAACAATTTACTAAGATCAGGCCGAACGCACTGAGGGCTTTTGCGGTTCTCTTTTGTGCTGCAAACAGTTTTGCGACCGAACCCGAGTTCTCGCTCGAACTGAAAAGCCAGGCGCTCGTCGGCACTCTCAATGCCGTCGTCGGCTCACGCACCGAGGCCGATGGAAAATTCCGAAAGGCCTTCGAAATTCTCGAAGCTCGGCCTAAGAACATCGACCTTTCGAAGGCTCCCGAGATCGTAAAGATCTATGGCTCCAATCTTTTCGGGATCGAGCTTTTCAAGCCGATCGAGATGGATCTGAAAGCGATGGGCGTAGACCTTGAAGCCGCGGCCGCGGTCGAAAAAATCGATTTCACGCAGGAAAAAACCGGCGCCGTCGTCGCGAAAATCGCCCTGCGCCTGGAAAGCATCGCGGTGGACGCCAGCGAAATCTGGCTCAAAGAAAACGGCATCACGCATCAGGTCGCTCTGGCGCCCGATAGCTGCAATAAAGGCGTGCAAACCGAGAAATTTCTCTCCAACAAGCTCTGGGCCATTTTTCATGACGTGAAACTGCAGCCGCGCAGGCGGTCGGCCCCGCTTAGGATCACCGCGGAAGCGGTTCTGGACGTGCTTTCCAAGGACGGGCCGCAGATCGCGCTGCGCTCGCTCCGCCACAGCCTTGTTAGAACGCTCACGGAAGACTACGCGCTCAGCGTGGGAACCGTCGAATTTCCAAAGATCCAGATCAAGGTGGACGGCAAGTGCTTTCCGATCGACACGAAGCCCGTCGACGCCTATTTCCGTTACAAACTCGCCGAGCTCAAGCTCGCCATCGTCAAAGCCGCCGGAAAAGCGCTGACACGAACCGGCGTGGCCAAGGCAAACGAGATCCTCGCGAAACTGAAGGTTCCGACGCAGTACGAGTACGAATATTCCAAAAAGTTCGCATTCGTCGCGCCCAAACCCTTCGTCACGCAGCCCGACCACACGAGGGTAGTTCTGAGTGGATTGCCGCGCGAGAAAACGGAAGAGGCTCCGCAGGATCTTCTCACCATGCTCACAAGCCGGTTTTTCTCGCTGCAATACCAGGTCAGTCTCGCGAGTGTCACCACGGCGGCGCCCGATCGCATCACGTTCGGAGTCGCCGAACACCTCGAAATCAACGGCCGGAGCGAGCAACCGCCGGCTAACGGCGCGCCCAGCGCGTTCACGCCGCCGCTTGAGCCTTCAACCGACGTCCTGGTTTCAATCTCAAAGGATTTCTTCGTCGAGAAATTCGAGCTCATCCGGGCGCTCAAGATTCTTGAAGCCGAGGCGTTTCCGGCGGGAATTTCGCTCGACAAGGGGGGGATCGTTCCGCGCATCCTCTCGAGCGGAAAAATGGCGCTCGTCGCCCACGTGCTCGTGGATTTAGGCGGGATGGAAGGCTTCTGGCCGGCAGTCGGCTACTACGTCGAGAAAGGGTTCGGCGACACGGGCGGCGTGCTCAAACTCCCGCTTCAGATCGACGTCGAGCCTTACGTTTCGCGCGCGAAAATGCCGATGGTCGGCGTGAAGCTCGCGTTGAACCGGGATTACCTCGGATCGCATTTCGGTGAACGCGCGAATCTCGATCAGGCGGCCGGTCTCATCCGCGACAAAGTCATCGAACAGCTCGATAACGTCGCCTCATCGCTTTCCTCCAAGAAATTCGAGAAAACTGTCGCGGAACTCACCGCACTTTCAGGATTGAATCTTCATGACATTCATTTCTCGGGCGACGATGTTCACGTCCACGCCGACATCGACAACCCTCAGTCACTGATCGGAAAATTCAAATGAACCGCGCGGCGCTTCTGCTCCTCTCATTTCTCACCCTGCCGGCAGCCGCACAGACAGCATCCACGCCGTCAGAAGAGTCTCTCTATCGAATCCGCAAGGGAAATCCCGACATCGTCATCCAGTCGATCTTCAACCCGTCGGCGCAAAAACTCATCGTCTCGGAGCTGAGGCGCGCGCTTTCGGTGAATATCGGGCTCGATCCCATGAAATTCCGCTTCGACAAGCCGGTTGTCATCTCTGGAAACCTGAAAACCGATTCGAAGCCGGCTGAGAAAAAACTCCTCGACGGACTACTCGGCATCCCGCTCGACGAAACGAAGGCCACGGTCGAGATGACTGGCCTGCAATACGACATCAAAGACGCCGTCATCGAAATCGCGAATGTGTGCGACTCGCCCGAGGGAGGCCTCGACATCGAACTCTACGTCAGCCTCTCCAATACGCTCGTCACCGCCGACGACCTGCTGATCACCTTCGCGTCTCCGGTCGGAAAGGAAAAGTCGTACCTCGACAACATCCACGTCCGCCTCAAGTCGCCGTCGGTTTACTCGCCGACGCTGAGCTCGCTCACGGTCCAGACGACGGTGCAAGTTCGCGCCAACAGCGCGGGAAGTCTCGAGATCCGCACCAAAGACTCGAACTACGACATTTTCAAGAACGTCACGCTCGAAAGCCTGCGCAAAGACGTGGCCCTGGATTTCGGCGACGTCGAACTCTCTGACGTCACCATCGAGATCGGCAACGGGCGCATGCCGCTCAAACACGACGGCATACGCGAGGCGATCGAAATCCGAAAACCCAACATCGCCAATCTCATGCTCAAACCCCTTGTCGGGCTGATCCAATCTCTTCCTGAGAAAGTTCTTCGCAAAAAAATCGAGGCAGTCACCGTTCCGCTTCGCTACGCGCTGAAAATTCCACCCGCCACCGCCGGGGAGCTGCTGATGCATTCGTTCGGCAGGATCGGCGCGGACCAGCTGCGCCTGGCGTTCGATTATTCGATCGCAGGCGCCGACTCGGCGCGCGACGAGGACCAGCGACTCGAACGTTCCCTTCGCCGCATCGAAGACCAGATCAAAAGCCGCGCGGCCAACGTCGTCGTAAGCTTCAGCGAATCTCTTTTGAACGGTCTTGCGGCTTCGGCTGTGGATACCGCGCTGGCGGGCAAGCTTCCGAAGGGGCTTTCCTTCGGGCCGAAGAAAATATTCACCGTCATGAGCGGCACTGAGACCTTCGGAACCGTCGTCGCCGATCTCGTCGTCGACACTGGAAGGATTGGAGGAATCGTGCTCGGAAGACGCCGCCTGCGCTTCCCCCTCGTGGCCTATCCCGATCTCAGCTTCGGAAAACAGGGCAACACCCCGACACTTAATCTGCGCATCGCGAGCGCTGATCTATCCGACGAGGTTTTGCTCGATGGCGTTCACGGCGTGAAAAGCGGTCTTCGGAAGATCCGCCTCAAAAAAACCGTCTTGAAGAAAATCCGCGCGAAAATCAATGATGCGCTCGCGAAAGCGCAGGTCGCGGTGCCGCTTCCGGCCTTGGAAAACACGGATCTCACGTTTGTTCGCTTCGAAAACGACGGCCTCGGCCGCTTTAACATGCTGCTGACGCTGGATCCAGACACCGGCGAAGATGTGCGCTCGTTCTGGGGCAAAGTTCCATTTCTGGTTCGCAAGGTGTTTGCTCCGAAGTAGAGAAGCAAGCTTTGGCCTGCACTTGCGCCCTCTCCCGGCCGCAGCGCAATAGCGCTTGCGCCGGAGCGAAACGTCAAGTCATAATTATTTCAATGCTTTATTCACGGGTCTCTGGCCCTTTTCGGGTTTACATCAGCCTTATCGCATCTGGCTACCAAGACCCTCGGCCCATCCGCGCTGCCACCCGCGATGGGATAATCTACTGTCGCACGGCCGCCACCCTTGAAAGCCTAGGCCGCGGCACCTCTTCGGACGTACTGCTTAAGCCCAGCGTCGTGCTCGCCGATCCCGTTCTCGCCCGCAATGCGCACACGCACGCCGAAGTGGTTTCGGCGACAATGGCGGCGATTCTTTCGTTTGCGCCCGGCGCGCGGCTTTCGCTTCTCTGCGAAGAAAATTTTTTGGGACTCAGCTCGCGTGGAATTTACCGGCGAGCCGGCTATCGCGCGCTTGAGCGTGGGTTCGGATCGCGGCTGAAAATCGTGCGCCCCGAACACCAGGATTTCGCGTTTTACCTTCTTTCCAAGGAAGAAACCTTGGGAGCCAGCATCGTGCGCGCTCCGGCCCTTCACGCGGAGGCCGGATTTCGAGTCTACTGTCCGAAAATCCGCACCGACGTGCTCTCAGGAGGCTTTGCCGGAGCCGTGCGCTTGGGAATCGAAAATCCAGCGGATTCCCCTTCCGAAAGCGCGATCTGCGACTTTCTCGAGATCTGCTCGCCCGATCTCGTGGTCGGCGACGCTATTCTCACGCCGATCGGCGGCGGAAGAGCCACGCAGCAGGCACTGGATCTTGGCGTTCTTCTCGTCGCGAACAACGCGCTCGCGCACGACTGGGTCACGGCCACGATCCTCAATCTCGATCCGCTCCACATTCCCCACCTCAGAATGGCGATGGAGCGCGGCTGGGGGCCTTCCTCGCTCAAGGAGATCGAGATCGGCGGAGCCGGCGAAGCGGCCGTACGCGCGCTTTCCCAGAAAACGCGCGCTTGGAAATTCGGCATCCAGAATCTCGCAGCCTACAAGCCGGCGTTCGAGCGCGACAATCCGGGCCTGCGCTTTCCGCTCGAGATCCTCGCGACGGAAACCGGCGGCCAAAGCAACAGCGAGACCCCGCGCTTCGGCGCCCGCGGTGTGTTGCTCGACAGCCTGAATATGGCCTGCGATTCGCCGAAGATTCGGCAACGAATCTCGCGCTGGCCGCGCGCCACACTTTGCGCCGGACGCCTCAGCGCCTATCCGAAAAATTTCCTCGTCTTCGCGTTCGGCTCAGCCGCCGCCGATTCGCTCGCCCAGATCACGAGCTCAAAACAGGTGCTGTTCCGGCTTTTCGGGATCGAGCTCGCGCGCGGCACTCTGAAAAACGCCAGACACCACCTGCTCGTGAGTGTCGAACGGAAGCGCGAATTTCC
Source organism: Deltaproteobacteria bacterium (assembly GCA_016186905.1). GTDB lineage: Bacteria > Bdellovibrionota > UBA1018 > UBA1018 > UBA923 > JACPKS01. The sequence continues at coordinate 41,551 of JACPKS010000058.1, read as the reverse complement.
CTCTTATTGGAAGGTCGCGATCGCTCTGTTCGTGGGAAGCGGCGGGCGCATCCGCCTGCCGATTCTGAACGCGCGCACCGTGGCGCAGGCGGCGGGAGCGCGCCTGCGCTTTTTCGCCGCGCGGATCGCGGGCCGGCGGCCCACCAGAAAATCCAACCTTGTCATGACGGGACGCATGCAGCAGAATGCGTGGTGGTCGCTGGGAGGCCATGAATAACATCTCGCACGAAGAAGTTCTTCAGCACCTGGGCGAGCTCAAAAAGTTCGACAAAATTTACGTCCATTGCCGCTCAGGCGGCCGCGTGCAGATGGCCTGCTACGATCTCGTCAACGCGGGCTTAAAGAACCTCGTCGCGGTGGTCGACGGCGGGATGCCGGAGTGGGAGACCTGCGGGTTTCCGGTCGAGCGATAACGCAGGCACAGGCACAGGCCCGGTCCCTTTAGCCACAAGTCTTCCCGCTGCCACTATCCGCTGCCACTATCCGCTGCCACTGTCCGCCGCCTCTGTTCTGCCGCCTCTATGCAGGCAGTCCATGCTCAACGTGCCGCATACGATGGTGGCCTGAGCACAAGGTCGTGAGGTTTTCGAGAGTGTTCCCGCCACCAAGGCTTACGGGCTTGATGTGATGGACTTGGAGCCATCTCTTTTGCTCGCAGCGCACGCCCTCTGCATTAACGGCCGTACATTGACCGCCGTCTCTTAACGCGACTTTATTTTCAATCTCGACAAGAAGCGGTTTGCGTCGATGCGTATCTCTATTTTCCGTATGTCACGTGACATCCGTGCGACTCAGTCCGATATTCACTACTTTATCCTTCAACGCTGCAGGTGCATTCGCACTCTTTTTAACTGCGCCTGGCGCGCGCTTCGCTTTTTCAAGTGGGTCATGCTTCTCGATGTAAAACGCACTCATCGCCGCAAGCGTTTCTTCAAGCGACACCGGACGGCCTTTTCTCTGACACTCGAGGTCTTGCACGCGTCGGATCGCCTGCATGGTTTTTTCGTCAACCGAAAGACTTAAGTTCAGCCGATTTTCGGTGGCATAGCGCACTCGTTCTGGAAAAGCCGCGCTCGGCGCCACCTTCGCGATCTCCCTTTCGAGTTGTCGTGCCGGCAGCGTTTTCGCTTTCTCGATCCATTCCGCCTGGTTTTGGACGTTGAGCACCGGCACGATCTTGCGCGCTTTGCAAATACTCAGGTTCCCCATTTCAATTTCGGCTTTAAGCGCTGGCACCTGCACGGCCTTCCGCGCGACATTGATCAGGTTCAAGGCAACGCTCTCGGAGAGTTTTAGTTCGCCGATTGCGTAAGAAAAGAGACTCGTATGACCGAAGTCCCGAAAACCCTTACATGCGTCGATCTTTTGGATGAGTTCCAACAGCTCCGCTTCCGCCTGAAAGAATTTTCGCGCTGCCTCGAGTGCCCGCCGGTGAAGTTCGTGGATGTTCATTTTCTGTTCCTCGCTCTCGCGAAATGATCCTACAAAACATAGAGCAAGTTCAGTGCCATGTGATTTTTTACGAACGCGCGTAATCGCCCAGTGTTGAGCGATCGCTTCGTCATGGCCGGTTTTTGAAATTGAGGATGAAATAATTTGATGCGCGGTCATTTGAGGCGAATACCGCGAGATTTTGCATCACATGTTCCAGAAAATAATTTCGCGAAACTTTCATGCGTTTCCGTAAAGGCAAAAATACGTGTAGAAAAGACAGTGCGATTGAAAAATCTACATTCACTCGGCACTCCACTCTACATTGTCTCAGGTGAACGACCGTCTTCAATCATTGCGGCGTGGAGCTTCGGGATTTCATATGTCGCGAAACCCTTCGCATTTCCGAGCGGACAACGTTCGATAATTCAGGGATTTATTTTTGTATCCGTTACTGACGGAGAATCTCGTAGCGAACGGTGTCTCGAATATGATCCTTAAACTCCTTGTCGCCTTTTATAAAACCTGTACGCTTCATTCCCAGCTTCTCCATCACTCTTATTGACGGCAAATTTCGCGTGTCGCAAGTTGCGTATATGACAACTAATCCTAGCTCTTGAAATCCGCACCGAATGAGCGCCTGCGCGGCTTCAGTGGCATATCCCTTTCTTTGATAATCAGGGTTTATAGCCCAGCCCAAATGGGCAACATAACTTTCCTGGGCCGCGAGCTGAATTGTACAACTCCCGATCAGGAGGCTACTATCATTTAAACAAACGGCGAGGTCGAATTGATAACGAGGGCTCTGACTAACCTGTGCAACCATCCGGCTTATAAAAGCCTTGGTGTCTTCGACTGAGTTCGGTCCCCATAACTCATACTGAGAAAACTCTGGGATGGTCCCGTATAGATGCACTCGCTCCCAGTCTGCTTGCGAAAAATTTCTAAGGTAAAGATGTTTAGTTTCAATAGGAAGCTTAATCATGTGCCGATGTTCACACCAAGGTGCAAAAGCAGTCAAGTTCATCAAACCAGAAGCGTTTGAACTAAGACTTTTCGCCCACCCCCGCGCGTGAACTCTCCACGCTAGCGAGCGGGTTTATCTCACCCTCGCCTTCAACCCGCACACCTTCTCCCCGAACTCGTATTCCTTCACCGTATTGAGCGGCACGATCTCGACGTGGTTCTTCTCGGCGTACTGCAAAATCGACTCGACGGCATCGACGCTGCGCGTGTGGATATCGTGCATGAGCACGACGCCGCCCTCGTCGGGGTCGCTTAGCCGGTACTTTTCTTTCACGTAGCGGATCTTGCCGTCGGCGCCGCGCTCGGCCTTGTGCGTGACGCCGACTCCGCCGTCGACGTTCACCTCGACGTTGTGAAGGATTTCGGCCGGCGTCATACCGGGCAGCCAATCGGTCGTGTCGATGTTCCAGAATACGAAATTGATGCAATTGCCGCCGTAAAGCTCGTTAGACAGCTCGCGGATGGCGTTCATGTGATGGTATCCGTGGCGAAACCCGTACGCGCCGAACGGAAAGCGGAAGTAGACCTCATTTTGCGCAACGCCGGCCGACGCCATCGCCGATTGCAGCACAAGCAACGTGCGTTTAAGGCTCAGCTTGAACTCCGCCTCGCTCTGCGCGTTGGAGTTCTCGTGCTCCCACGAATGCGCGGCAACGAGATGCCCCTCGCGCAGCATGCGCTCGACGATCGGCAACGTTTCGGCCGTGATCCTGGAGCCCAACATGAAAAACGTGGCCTTCACCCCGTATTTCGCGAGCGTATCGAGAAGCCTAGGAGTCTCGATCGCCGAAGGGCCGTCGTCAAAAGTAAGCACGATTTTTCGCGTGTGCCAAAGCGAAGGAGCCGCGTACTTCGAAAAACCCCGGTCATTTGCATCGTAACCGCGCTCTTCCGGAAACTCACGAACGCCGCCCATGGCCTGAACGACCAGGGCCCAAAGAGTGAAAAAACATAGTAAAAACAATCGAATAGACATCTGCCAGCCCTCACCCCAGAATGATATAGGATTTGAATTAGCACTTTTGACGTACCGCAGCAACTCCTTTTTTATTGCTGACCTACGAAAGGTCATTTAAAGATTCGGGCTCGATGCCGACATTTTCAGGGTTCCTTCTTGCCGCTTTGCTCTTTCCGCTCTCCGGCGAGCCGTTCGGGCATTTTCGCAATACTTACTACTATCTAGCCGAGGAATCCGACTACGCCTCCCAAACGCCCGAAGTGCCAGTGCGAGATCCCCAGGGCACCGAAATCGCGTGCGTCGCCCGGAGGTTTAAATCCGCGCTCGACATCGAAGGCTCCGGAAAACTCGCCGATGGGCGCGTGGTGAATTTCGCCGGAAAAATCGACGGCGAAATCCGCTACGTCGAGACGGTGCATCCGCACGGCCGCGGCGTGGGCGACTGCGCTTTGATCCCGTTTGGAACAGTCGCGGTCGACCCGAAAACAATCCCGCTCGGCTCACTCGTACGCATCGACGAGACCGCGGGAATGCGGCTGCCCGACGGCACGCTCCACACCGGGATCTGGCGCGCCGAGGATATCGGCGGCGCGATCAAAGGCGATCGCATCGATCTTTTCGTCGGCAACCGCCTTGGCGGTAGCACTCTCGATCGCGCACACATCACTCATCTGCAGGCCCTCACGGTGCGCATCGTCGCCCTTCCCACGCAGGAGTCGTGCGTAAACGGCTTGCCGAGGTAAAATTGAGCCCTTCGATTCTCGTGAGGGCCGCAACGCACACGGACTGGCCGCGCATTCGCGCGCTCTGCTGTCTTACCGGCGACAACGGGAATCCGATCGAGGAATCCCGCTGGGAATCTTTCGGCGAAAAATGGATTGCACCGTACGAAACGCTTTTACCGGAGTGGGCATTCGTCGCCGAAACCGAAGGCAAGATCGTGGGCTATCTCACGGGCTGCCCGAACTCCGCCGCGTTTCGCGAATCCGCCCGTCCGCGTTTTTCACTTCCGCAGCTCGCGGTCGAAGAGCGCTTCGCGGCAGCGACACGCGCGCGGCTTGATCGCGAATTTCCCGCGCACCTGCACGTCAATCTCGAGGCGCCAGCGCGTGGAGCGGGTATCGGAAAAATGTTACTCGATGCGTTTGTCGCGCGCTTGCGCGCCGTAAAGACTCCCGGTTTGCATGTTTTCTGCGGCGCGGAGCCGCTTGCGTATTATTTGAAGAATGGTTTTCGGGAACTCGATCGCCTCGAAACCAAACTAGGCGTCTTCGCTCACGCGATGGTCAAGAACTTGGAACCCTGAACTCCTTGCGCTCTTTTTTCTGAACCGCGCCGAGAGCCTGAAGTTTTTGCGCAAGCTCCCTTCGAAACGACCTGAGCGCTTCCTTCTGTCGTTTCTTCAGCTCGCCCATCTCGTCACGCTGGGCTGAAAAAAACTCCTTCCGCTCCCTGGCCGTGTGTTTTTCAGACAAAAACCGCGAGCGCTCCTCGCGGTGCTTCGCGAAGAGCTCGTCTCGATCCCTTTTTTGCTTGTCACGAAACTCCCTGCGGGCGTGGGCCTGCTCTTCGTAAAAAACCTTGCGAGCCTCGGCCTGTTGTTTCTGAAGTTCGAGAAAACTTCGGGAAGAACCAGGGGCCGGCTCGGAGCCTTTCCCCGCCATGATGAGAGCCGCACCGAGAAGCACGGCCGCGATCAGTGCCTTCCTCAATCGGTGAATTCGTATTTATCGATCACGAATCCGTAGCCGTTGACCGATGTATCCGCGGTGAAAGAAACCGTGAGATTTCCTCCTTCGACGTACTCGCTCGTGTAATCCTCGAGATTCCCGCTGATTTCCTCGACAACCTTGCCGTTCGCGTCCTTGACCGTGATGACGTCATAGCTCTTTTCCGTGTCGACCTTGGAAAAATGCACGCGCACGAACTTGGCTCCGTGGTGGACGAGCTCGAACTGCTCAGTCACTCCATTTTCGTACGGATGCTTGCTCTCGACCGTCTTCGAAACGGCTTTCCATCCCGTTGGCTCGTTCGGGACCGGCGTGATGTTCATGATCGCGTTGTAGACGTTCAAGCGTCCGCCCGAGACCGTCTTGCTCTTAAGCCCGCGCACCGGGTCTACCGTCGCAAGCAACCGCTCCTTCACCTGCTTGTAGGTCCAGCCCTTGTTGAGCGACCACAGCAGCGCCGAAGCGCCCGCCACGTGCGGGCAGGCCATGCTGGTTCCGCTGAACGTCGCGTATCCGCCGTTTGCCGCGGGTACCGTGCTGTAGACGTTCACGCCCGGCGCCGACAGGTGCACCGACTTCGCGCCATAGTTCGAGAAGCTCGCCATGACATCGCGATTATCCGATGCGGCCACCGAGATCACGTTGTCGAGCCGGTAGCTCGCCGGATACGACGCGCGCGCGTCGTTGTCGTTTTTCTCGTTGCCGGCCGCCGCGACGAAAAGGATGCCCTTGGCTTGCGCGTCCTTGATCGCGTCAAACATGGTTTGCGAGTATCCTCCTCCGCCCCACGAATTGCTCATCACGTTGACCTTGAGCTTCGTGGCGTACTTGATCGCCTCGACCGCGTCGGTGAGCGTGCCGCTTCCCTGCGAGGAAAGAAACTTCAGCGGAACGATGCGCACGTCCCAGTTCACGCCGGCCGTGCCGATGGCGTTGTTGCCTTTGGCGCCGATCGTGCCCGAAACGTGGGTGCCGTGGCGGTTGTCGTCCATCGGGTCGTTGTTCTTGCCCTGGAAGTTCCAGCCGCGCACGTCGTCGACGAAGCCGTTGCCGTCGTCGTCTTTTCCGTTGCCTGCGACTTCCTTGGTGTTGGCGAAGATGTTGTCTTTCAGCTCTTCGTGCGTGTAATCGACACCCGTGTCGATGACGGCGACCACGATGTCTTTGGAGCCCGTTCCGAGCTTCCACGCTTTCGTCGTGCCGATGTCGCTGCCGACGGTGCCTTCCTGGCCCTTGCTGTCGCGCTGCCCGAAGTTATAGAGGCCCCAGTCGAGCTTGAAATTGGCGTCGTTCGGAACGACCTGATCGTCGGAGGCCGACCCGAAGGCCCGATAGATCCAGTTCGGCTCGGCGTATTCGACCGCGCCGCTCTTGGCTGCCGCTGCGAGAAGCGCCTCGATCGCGACCTTTCCTTCGGCCTTAACCGAAACCAGGTTTTCGTCAGTCTGGAACGGCGTGACCGTTACGTCGTAATCCTGACTGAGGTCGGAAAGAAGCGCGTGCGCCTGGAGGCCGGCGCCGGAAAACCGCGAGGGCTCCTTAATCTTCACGACGATCTCACCTGATTTGTATTCCGCGGCGTGCGCGCCGGAAGCGCCGAATCCTATCAACGCCCCCATGGTTGCCGCGAACAAGACACGACGAACTGTCAAAAAGAATCCGTTCCTCATTGCCATCCTCCATGATGCCATTTATATGAACTATAAAAAGTGTAGGACGACTGGAAGCAGAGTCAATACCCCCTGCTCTTTTTTAGGATCGTTTCGAAGACGGAGGAGCATTGAATGCCCATCAAGCCCGACAAATGGATTACGAAAATGGCCCTGGAACGCCGCATGATCGAACCGTTCGAGCCGCGACAGGCGCGGAAATCCGACCGAAGCACCGTCATCAGCTACGGTGTCTCGTCATACGGCTACGACGTCCGCGTCGCCGACGAGTTCAAAATCTTCACGAACATCAATAATACGGTCGTCGACCCTAAAAACTTCGATCCCAACTCGTTCGTGAGCTTCAAAGGCGACGTCTGCATCGTGCCGCCGAACTCGTTCGCGCTCGCGCGCACGGTGGAATATTTCCGCATTCCTCGCAACGTTCTCACGATCTGCCTCGGCAAGAGCACGTACGCGCGCTGCGGGATCATCGTGAACGTGACGCCGTTCGAGCCGGAGTGGGAAGGCATCGTGACGCTTGAAATCAGCAACACGACGCCGCTTCCCGCGAAGATTTACGCCAACGAAGGTCTCGCGCAGGTGCTGTTCTTCGAAAGCGACGAAGACTGCGAAGTTTCCTACAAAGACAAAAACGGCAAATACCAGTCGCAAACCGGCGTGACGCTTCCGCGGATGTAATGGCAAAAGAGCCCGAGCAAATTTTTCAGCCTTTCACCGCTAGACACCTCGAAGCGTTGCGCAAGCTTGTCGGCGCGGACCGCGTTCTGGCCGACGACGACGCAAACGGGGCGGAGGCGCTCGAGACCTACTCGCACGACTTCACCGAAGACCTGCGCTTCAAGCCTTCAGTCGCCGTGCTCGCGCGCTCCGCTGAAGAAGTCTCGAAGGTTCTCGCGTTCGCGACGCGCGAGCGGATTCCCGTCACGCCGCGAGGTGCCGGCACGGGCTTAAGCGGCGCCGCTCTTCCCGTGCGAGGCGGAATCGTATTGTCGCTTGGGAAAATGAACCGCATCCTCGAGATCGATACCGACAATCTCATGGCCGTGGTCGAGCCGGGCGTGATCACCGAGGTGCTTCAGAATGCGGTCGCCGAAAAGGGCCTCTTCTACCCGCCCGATCCCGCGAGCCGCGGTAGCTGCATGCTCGGCGGAAATCTCTCCCACTGCGCCGGCGGGCCGCGCGCGGTGAAATACGGCGTGACGAAGGATTACGTTTACGGCGTTGAAGCCGTGCTTCCAACCGGAGAGATCGTTCGCCACGGTGGAAAGCTTCTGAAAAATTCGACGGGATACAACCTCACGCAACTGCTCATCGGCTCGGAGGGCACTCTCGCGGTCATCACGAAAATTTTTCTGAAACTCATCCCGATGCCCACGCGCAAGTCGCTGGTACTCGCCCCCTTTGATTCGCTTGAAAAACCCGCCGCCGCCGTGGCCGCTCTTTTTCAGGCAGGCCTCACTCCCAGTGCCTGCGAATACATGGAGCGCGAGGCCCTCGAAGCCGGGTGCCGCCAGACGAGCGAACCGAATCCTTTTCCCAACGCAACCGCGATGCTCCTTTTGGAGGTGGACGGGTTCAGTGACGCCGAGATCGATCGCCAACTGGAAACGCTCTCGACGGTGCTCGAGCGATTCGGCGCCGCCGACATGGCGCTCGCCGACAGCCCGGAGCGTGCCGAGCGCCTCTGGCGCATCCGCCGCTCGATCGGCGAAGCGGTGAAAACGCGCGCGGTTTACAAAGAAGAAGACACCGTCGTGCCGCGCTTTGTACTTCCCGAACTTTTGAAACGCGTGAAATCGATCTGCGCGGAATACGGCGTCGCAAGCGTATGCTACGGCCACGCCGGCGACGGAAACCTGCACGTCAACCTCTTGAAGGAAAACTTAAGCGACGACGCGTGGAACAGCGAGCTGCCAAAATGCATCACACGGATTTTTGAAGCCGTTCGCGACCTCGGCGGCACCGTAAGCGGCGAACACGGCGTGGGATACGTGCAGCGCCGCTATCTTCCCATCGTCTACGGCCCCGCGGAACTCGCGCTCATGCGCGCGATCAAACGCGCGTTTGATCCGGCCGGAATTCTCAATCCCGATAAGACCCTTCCCTAAAGATGCTATTCCACTTTTCGTAACGCATCGTTTCGTAATGAGTAGGCAGCCACCTTTTTTTTCGCACCCCGCTTGACGTCGGCCACGGGCTAGATACGCTTGACCTACCAAACGCATGAACGCGTTACCCCAGGGAGGGGGTGGACATGGAAAAGTCTCGCGCCGGTATTCGTTTTCTTTCGATCCTCGCGCTTGCGGCTTCATTTTCTTCCGCCGCAATGGCTGGCCCCTTACGACCCAACGTGATTTACGGCGACGACGATCGCCAAGACATTTACCAAGTCGAAGACGCGCGCTTGGTCAAACTCGCGGCTTCGACCGCCGCGCTCTTCAAGGAATCCGACGTGAAGTCCGACCCAAGCTCGGGGCTCGCAACGCTGATCGGCGAAAAATTCGGCGATGCGTTTCAGCTCTGCTCAAGCGAGCCGTTCTTCGAGCAGCCGACGGGCGCGTTTTGTTCGGGCTCCCTCGTGGGTCCTGATCTCATCCTCACGGCTGGCCACTGCGTGGAGACCGAAGAGGCCTGCGCGCAGACGCGCTTCGTATTCGGGTACGGCATCTCGCAGCTAGGGGAAATGCCGGAGATGGTTCCGAATGAGGACGTATATTCCTGCTCGGGCATCGTCACGCGCGATGAAAACGACAACGGCGCCGACTACGCGTTGATCCGCGTAGACCGAAAAGTCAGGGGGCGCCGCCCACTTGCAATCCACCGTGGCGGCGACGCAGGAGCGGGCGACCGCCTCGTGGTGATCGGCCACCCGTCGGGCCTCCCAACGAAAGTCTCTGGAGGTGCTGCCGTACGCGACGCCAGCCCCGAAGGCTATTTCGTGGCCAATCTCGACACCTACGGCGGCAATTCCGGAAGCGCTGTTTTTAACGCCGGCACTGGAGCCATCGAAGGCGTGCTCGTGCGCGGCGAGACGGATTTCGGCTGGGACGACGACGGCAACTGCCGCATCTCAAACCGCTGCGCCGACGATGGCTGCCGCGGCGAAGACGTCACGAAGATCTCGGCGGTGGCGGCGTTTATTCCAGAAACGCGAACCGTGCGTTTCGGCCGCTCGCGGCACCCGGTTTTTTAATCCATCCTCTCGACCTCGTCGGGAATCTGCGTGAACGCGATCCGCATGGGAGCGGTAAAGTCCGCTCCGCGCACTCCGCCGAAATAAGTCGAGTCGCGTCCGAACTTCTCGTTGATGCGATCCATGGCGCGCGAAAGTTGCGCGCGCCGGTCTTCCGAAAAAAGTGAAAACGTGTGGTGCGCGTCCTCGACAAGATCAAAGACCGCAACACCGACTCCGAAGGGCCGATCCATCGGCGCTTCCTCCATCGCCTCTTTCCAAAGCCTTCGAACCGTTTCAAGAAGCGTTAACGTGTCTTGGCACTCGAGCAGCCGCGCTTGCCGCGACCATGCATCGGCATTCCAGCTCGTAGCACTCCCTTTTCCTCCATCGCCCTGAAAGCGCACGTGGAGCGAAAACCCGCGCGCCCAAAGCCCATTGCTGCGAAGGCGCGCGGCCACCTTGTGGATGAGGCGTTCGGCCACCGCAAGCGCTTTTTCTGGAGTGCGAAGCTCGGGCGCCAGAACATGGGAATGTCCGATACTTTTGCGGGCGCTTTCCTCACGATCAACTTCTTCGCCGCGAAGTGAGCGATAGAACCGATCACCGTTCACCCCGCCCCACGCCGCGCGCATCTCGGCAGGTGTCAGCGCGAAAAGATCTGCAACGGTTCGCACGCCGCGCGCGGCGAGTCTTCGCTCCATGCGCGGGCCGATTCCGCAAAGCTCGCGCGCGCCAAGATGCTGAATCGAGCCCGGCAAGTCGCGCGCGCGCAGCACAACCAGTCCGTCCGGTTTTTGCGTGTCGCTTGCAAGCTTCGCCAAAAAACGATTTGGCGCGATGCCGATCGAGCAGCGCAGAACCCCGCCCACGCCGCGAACCGCGGCCTTCACCTCGCGCGCGAGTTTTCGCGCGGCGGCTTCGTCGCGATCTCCGCCCCCCAGTCGGCACGCCATCTCGTCGATCGAAAGAACCGCGCTGACCGGAAGACACGACTCGACGGCCCCGACGAGACGATCGTGATATTTGACGTAGAGATCGGGCCGCGCCTCGACGATTTGAGCCTTCGGGCAGAGCCGCCGAACGTCGCGCACGAGCGTTCCGGTCTTGATGCCAAACGCCTTGGCCTCGTAACTCGCCGCGATCGCGCAGGTCGTATCGACGAGCGAGGGCACGACGGCGACCGGCTTTCCGCGCAGCTCCGGACGCTCTTGCTGCTCAACCGACGCGAAGTACGCGTTGAAGTCGACGAGAAGCCAGCGCAGCGGTTTTTCGGAATCGGTTTGCGGCATCAACGCCTCGGCTTGCGAATCAATCCCGCGAACACGCCCTCGATCCTGAGTTCGCGCTCCGGACCGACGATGATCGGCGCGTAATTCGGATTCGCGGGATGCAATTCCACACGCTCGCGTCCGCCTTCTCGCCGCCGGCGCAGCCGCTTGATCGTGGCCTCGTTGTCGATGAGTGCCACGACCGTCTCGCCGTCATCGGCGGTTTCCTGTTTTTGGATCACGACATAATCACCATCGAGGATGCCGTCCTCGATCATCGAGTCGCCACTGACTTGAAGCACGAAAAACCCGCCGCCCGCTCCTTCTCGAACCATCGACGGCGGCACTTCGATGGTCTCTCGGGTTTCAACAGCTTCGATCGGCCTGCCTGCCGCGACCCGTCCTAGGAGCGGCAGTTCGACTTCGTGGTTGCGGATTGCCTGTGACGAAGAACCTCGCATAGGAAAATTCGGGGGGGCTGGCGCTTCGCGCAAGGGGATCTCAATCGCGCGCTTGCCGTTCCATTCTTTGCGCAGGTGCCCTCCACGCTCAAGCCGCACGAGAAAATTCTGAACCGTGCCGAGCGAGCTGTACCCGAAGTGCGCCGCGATCTCGTGCTGCGAGGGCGCATATCCGTTTCGCCCGAGGAACTCGCCGATGAAATCCAAAAGCCTTTTTTGCTTCGGCGTGAGGTGCTTGGGGAGGTGTTTTGAGGGTTGGGAGCGCACCATACTCATTAAATATATGCGTAAGTTTTGCGTAAGTCAATCCTGACTTAGCCGCAGACGGGCGCCTTAAAGTGGGGTCGCTTAGAAAAGAGCGGAAAAAAATGCCCAGACCGTCAAGGCAAATCAAAATTCGCGAGGATTTGCCGATCCACTAAGTAGAGATGAAACCGAAGGACCGCCAGAAGACATCGCCGATGTGGCTCCTTCGCGGCTGCGCCGCCCTATTGGCCGTATTCACCAGCCTGACAGCGACGCACGCGGCGACATCCGACGACGTACAGCTGCAAAAACTTCAGGAAGAAAACACCGCCCTGAAAAAAGCGAACGAAGAACTCAAGGGCTTGAACACCAATCTCGGGGCGGAGCCGGTTCCGCCGCCCCAGCCTTGCGCGAATCTCGACGAACCCGAGTTGCGCCTCGTTCCCGAAGGATTTCAGTGCATGACGTCCAAGGGCGTGGTCTTCAGGCTCGTCAAGCGCACGATGGCGAGAAAAGGCAAGGAAGTGTGGCAGGACACGAAATCAGACCTTCTCATCAGCGACGTCCTGGATGGTTTGCACACGCATTACCAGGCCGAAAAGCTCTGCGCCCACGATTCCTCGCTTGAGGCGCGTGGATACCTGTCGAACGTTTCGTGGAGGCTGCCGGCGGGAAATCCCAAGAACAAAGATGACGATTACGTGACGCTCGAATCGAACGGCTTTCGCGAGGTCGTGCCGCGGATGCGCGACCGCTGGTTCTGGTCTTCGTCGATCATCAACTTCGCGGTCGACTACGCCTACTATTTTCCGGGCAACGGCGGCGTCATCAAGGGCGACAGCCGCAACAACCCCGGCGACGCCGTTCGGTGCGTGGGGCGGTAAAGTCGCGGCGAAACTAACCGTCGTACTGCAAACTCGACAGGATGGATTTTCTCATCAGTATGATGAGTTCAAAACCTTCTTCCAAGTCCACGTCTTTTACTGCATCATAAGAATCCGGACTTACTCGATGAAGAAACTTCTCGCGTCGATCGTCTCTCAAGTAAAACGGTTCGCCGCTGTGAACGATCATGGGGACCGGGTTTGGGAATTTTACCTCCCCGCCAGCAGGCGATGGCATTACCTGAACGTAAAAGAATACGAATGCGTCTATTACTTTTTTAATACGGCCGCGCCAGCGGAAGGCGCCGGTGAGTCTCAAAAAGTCTTTGCTCGGTATCGTTTTTGTCGTCGGTGAGGAGGTCGCCGCGCGGCGAACCGCTCGCCGACGCGAGCGCGGCAGTTCGTCGAAAAATTTTCCGCGCGCTCGCGCTGATCGGCCGCAGCGCCTCGGCTCCCCTCTCCGCGGCGAAACTCATGCGCGCCGTAAGATCGGCTTTTTCAGGGCTGGCCACCAGCAACGTATTGATCGTGCCCGAAAGCTCAAGCGTGCCGACCGAGGAAAACACCGACTGCGCCGTGGCTTCAAGCTTCGCAAGAAGACCCGTATCGCGGAACGCGGTCAGAAAGTTCGCGACCAGAATTCCGCCCGGGTTCAGCCTTTCCCGCGCGATTCGGAAAAACTCGACCGTCGTCAGGTGAAACGGCACGTAACTATTCAGATACGTATCGAGATAAATATAATCGAACGTCTTTTGAACCTGCTTCAGCAGAAGCCGCCCGTCCCCGATGTGAATCCGCGCGTCGCGAAGCCGCGCTAAAGGCAGCACCCTTCCGCCGACTTCGATCACCGCCGGATCCAGTTCATAAACGGTGATTTCAGTCTCGGGAAAAAACCTTCGGATCTGCCAAGGCGTGAGCCCGCCTCCCAGGCCCACGATCAAAACCGATTTCGCCGGCGCGCCCGCGACCCACTCCACCGCCGCGGTGGAAAAATTAAAGTAATCCTCTCCCGGAAGCCGCGCCAGATCGCTTTTCTCGTTCCAGGCGAACTGAACGTTGCCGTCGATCGTGAAAATCCGGAATTTCAAATCGGACACGGGCGAGAAATCGTCCCAAACCGCGAGCTGCTGGTAGGCGGAGTCGCGCATCTCAACGAGCTCGCGGCGGGCAAAAGGATTCTCCGATTGGCCTGACCACGGCTTGTAGGAAGCGGCGCTGGAAATGGATTGAATGAGAATCCACGGCGCGCACGCCAAGACGGAAATAAGCAAAAGTGAAATTTTCCCGAATTCCCGAAGCCACAGCAGCGCGAGAAGCAGCCCGGAACAGCCCATCACGATGAGCGTCATGCGGGTTCCAATCGCGGGGATGCTGAAAAACGCCACGCCCCAAACCCCCGCGAGATTTCCCAGAACCGACCAAACCAAAATTCCCGAAGAGGCCGAGGGTCCGACCTTTTTTTGCAAGTAGGGAAGCAGGCTCGCCCAAAGCAGCGACGGAAATCCGACCGTCAATACGGCGGCGCCAACCGAAGCGACCGAAAACGGCAACTGCATCAGCCGATCCGCGACGGCCCCAAACCAAACGGGCAGAGAAAGCACGTACAGCGCCCCGAGCAGCAGCGGCAGAAGCGGCCCGCGACGATTCAGGCGCTCGAAGACAGCGTAGCCGAGACTGTACGAAACGAGCGCCACGCCGATAAGCGCTGCCCACTGGTGAAGCGACGAGCCGAGGTACGGAGCGAGCAGCCGACCGCCCGCCATCTCGATGCCCAAGGTGAGAACCCCTGCGCATGCCGCGGTGGTATTCGCCTTAAGATTCCGCGGCATTCAGACCCTCAAACCCGCTAATCCTTGACCCGCTTCAGCGTGGCGTTGACCACGGGCGCGAAGTCCTGAAGGAAGTCGTTTTTGCGGAAGCGGAGTTCTGAAACCGGCCCACCCGTTGAGAGACCGTCGAAGTATTTCCGCAGCCGGAAAATCGGCCCGGCAAGCCGGTGCGAAACCAGAAGAGTCACGGTGCACGCCAATACAATTCCCACTACGAACGCGCCGGAAAAGTAGATGTAGAAATTCCTGGCGAGGTCGTGCGCGAACTGGAAGTACGGGTGGCTTGCGGGAAGGCCCGCCTCGTTTCCCATATCGACCATCTCGCCCATCGAACGCGCGATCACGACGAGCACGATCGCGAAGATGCCGAGAATGATCCCCATGTTCCAGAAAATCAGCCTCAGCTGAAACGCCGGCATGATGAGGTATCTGCGACGGTAAAACGGAGGACGTTTGGTTTCAGTCTTCGGCGTATTATTTGCGTTCATTGCAAGATTGTAACATCCCAGGCGATTCCATTGCCAGCCCGCGAAACTACAGAGAATTCGCACGGATTGCTTGGGAACCGCGGCGGTGTTATAAGGCTTCATGTTTTCATCCGGTCGATCCACGAAAGTGCTCAAACAAGGCCACGCGATGCGCGTGACGTTTTTTTATCCCGGCGAAGAGGGCACCTACGTCGACAACGCGCACGTCACGATTTACGAGAACGGAATCGTGCACCTCGAATCGCCGCTTGAAGAAACGACGACGCACCTGCAGAACTGCGAGATCCTCTGGCGGTTCGACGCCGAAGCCGCCGAGCAGCCGGGCAAAGGCAAAGTGCGGCTGCTCAAGCCCAAAGACGACGCGCGGCCGCGCGACGACGGGCCCGAGCCTTCAGGGCGATAAAGCCCCGCGATGAAGCACCGGAAGCGGATCATCACGGCGCGCGCACGCCATATTCCTGATCGTTTGGGCCGCGGTGTCGAGTGAGCGCCGAACGGTCAGGCGGGTTCGGCGTGCGAGACGCGAAGCTGCAGCCTGCGCGAGCCCTGCCATTCGTTCCATTGCGGTGAGATCCAGAATGCGTGAGGCACTGTCTTCAAGCGCGCGGGCAACGTGTCTGTGGCTGGAGCGGCGCTGTTTTTCGCGTCGTCAGTGGCGGGCTGCTGCTGAGCGCTCGCGGTAGACGCCGCAAGCGCGTTGAACCAAACGGCTTCGGGCGTGGATAAACCCTTCCCCTGCAGTTTCAGCTTGAGATGTTTTTCCTTCATCACGCGCACGTCGGCGACCCCGGCGCCACTGAGCTTCAACGTGGGTTCGGGAAATTTCTGCCCGAACGGTCCGAGGCGGTCGAGTTCCTGCACGAGCCGCGCGTCGATTTCGTGAAGCGCCACCTCGGCATCGAAGCGCCGCTCGCGCGCGAAGTGCTCGGCGCCGGTCGTGGCCGCCAGATGCAGGTTGATCGCGACGAGAAAGTCGTCGACTTTGTCTTTTGAGAGCGTCACGCCGCCCGCGTGCGCGTGCCCGCCGAAGCCCAGCAGATGGCGCGCGACCGACTCCTCCGAAATCGCGGCGAGGATGTCGATTTTGGGAACCGAGCGCACGCTGCCTTTGAGGGTGGGCTGATCTGGTTTTTCTTTTCCCGCACTGGCCTCTTCTTTGGCTTTCGCGGCGAGGATGAACACGGGACGGCCGAATTCTTCGACGACTTTCGACGCTACGATTCCCACGACGCCTTCGTGCCAGTGCTCGGAGTGCAGGACGAGAGCGCGAGGCCAGGGCACTGCCGGCGCGTCAGCGCCGGCGGAACGCAGATTCTCGGCAATCTTTTTCCAAATGGGACTTTCGATTTGCTCCCTAGCCTGCTGCAAAGCCTCCTCCGTCACCGCAGCCTGAGTTGCCCGACGTTCTGTGTTCACGACTTCCAACTCTTGCGCCAAAACACGGGCTTCTTCGACATTATCACTCGTCAACAACGCCAGCGCCGCGCGCGCGTGTTTGAGGCGCCCGGCCGCATTGATGCGCGGCCCGATGACGAATCCGCAGTGCGTGGCCGTGGGTTTTTCGACCCCGGCCGCTTCGAGAATCGCACGCAGCCCGGGACGCGGGCTTTTTGCGAGCACCTGCATCCCGTGCGTCAGCAGAATGCGGTTCACGCCGCGCACGTCGACCATGTCGGCCACCGTCGCGACGGCGACGAGATCGAGAAGACTTTTGAGATTGGGCTCCGGCCTTTTCTGGCCGCCACGCTCATCCGTAAAAAATCCCCGCGCCCGAAGCTCGGCGCGCAAAGCCACGCAGAAAAAGAACGCGATTCCCGTGCCGCAGAGATTTTGCAGGCCGGATGCGTCTTCGGGCCGTTGCGGATCCACGACCGCGAACGCGGAAGGAAGCTCCGCGCCCAGCTTGTGGTGATCGAGCACGATCATGTCGGTGCCGTGAACACGCGCGAACCGCGCTGACTCAACGGCCGTTATACCGCAGTCCACCGTGATCAGTACCTTCGTGCCTTCCGCGATGAGCCGTCCGACCGCTTCCGTATTCACTCCGTAACCCTCAGTAAACCGGTCCGGTTGATACGAGCCCGCCTCGACGCCGAGCCGTCCGAAAAAATCCAGCAAAAGAGCCGATCCGCACGTGCCGTCGACGTCGTAGTCGCCGTAAATCGTGATTTTTTCGACACTGTTTTTTTCACTGCCGAGAATCGCGTCGGCCACGCGCTCAACGGCGCGCTTCATGTCGAGAAGCCGAAGAGGATCAGGAAGGCGCGAAAGCTCGGGATTAAAAAGCGCGTCGAGCTCCTCGCGCGTTCGATAGCCGCGGCTCCATAGAATCCGCGAGATCACCGGGTGGCCGCGCAGGCAAGCATGAAGCGCGTCGGGCGAGGCAAACTGCTGGGCGGTGGTCTGCGCCGACGCGTCCGCGGCAGGCTCTTGCGCCGTCAAGCGCGGTAGTCCTTGCCCGAGGGAACGGCCTGAAGACGCAGCTTTTTCGCTTCAGCCGCCGCCCTTCGGTCCATGCGCTTACTGAGCATGATCATCACCGGCGACGCGATGAAAATAGAAGAGTACGTTCCGACGATGATGCCGATGAGCATCGCGAACGCGAAGTCCTCGATGACGCCGCCGCCGAAGATCATGAGCGCCAGCACCACGAGCATGGTGGCGAGCGAAGTCAGGATCGTGCGGCTCAGCGTCTCGTTGATCGAGCGATTGACGTTTTCCTCGATCGACAGATTCGGATGCAACTTGATCGTTTCGCGAACGCGGTCAAACACGATGATCGTGTCGTTGTTCGAGTAGCCGATGATCGTCAGGATCGCGGCGACGATCTGAAGCGAAAACTCCTTCTGGGTGAGCACGAAAATTCCCATCGTGATGATGCTGTCGTGGAAAAGCGCCAGCACCGCGCCCGGGCTGTAGCGATAGTCGAAGCGGATCGCCACGTAGATCAGGATGCAAAGAAGCGCGTAGAACATCGAAAGAAAACCGCTCTTGCGAAGCTGGCTGCCGGCCTGCGGGCCGACGACGTCGACGCCGAGCATCTCGAAATCGGCCGCCGGCATTTTCGCCGTCAGCGTGGTCTCGAACTTCGTCGCGATTTTCTGCAATTCCGCCTCGTCGCCACGGAATTTCACGCGAAAGGTGCCGCCGCGCGCTTCGGCGGCGGCCGCGCTGTCGGAAAGCTCCTGAATCGAGACGTTCTTGAAACCAGCGTCCTCGACGGTTTTTCTGAGCTCGCCGATGGTGAACTGTTTTTTGAAACGCAACTGCACTTCAGCGCCGCCGGTGAAGTCGATGCCGTAGTTCAAGCCCTTCGTGAGAAACAGGGTGATGCTCGCCGCGACTGCGATCGCGGAGATTGCAAACCAGAAGTGGCGCTTCCCGACGAAGTCGATGTTCGTATTCTTGGGGATGATTTCCAACATAAGTCCTCCAACACGCGGCGACCATCGCCGCGCGATTCGCGCCGGATCAGCGCGGCAAAAAACTCGCGCCAGGCCAGCGCGGCCTGAATTTAAATACTCAGCTCTTTCACTTCGTGCTTCTCGAGATGCCAGTCGAACAGCAGCCGCGAGACGAACACGGCGGTGAAGAGCGTGGTGATGATGCCGATGAGCAGCGTCACCGCGAATCCCTTGATCGGGCCCGTGCCGTAATTGAGCAGCACGATCGCCGCGAACGCGTTCGTCACGTTCGCGTCGAGAATCGTGTGGAACGCCTTCTCGAAGCCCGAGTCGACCGCGAAACGAGGCGGTTTGCCCGCGCGAAGCTCCTCGCGGATGCGCTCATAGATCACCACGTTGCTGTCGACCGCGATGCCCACGGTGAGCGCGATGCCCGCGATGCCTGGAAGAGTCAGCGTTGCGTCCATCCCGACGAGGATGGCCAGCACGAAGGCGACGTTCAAGAGGAGCGAGAGGTCGGCGATGAGACCGCTCTTGCGATAGTAGAAAAGCATGAACAGAAACACCGCGAGCGACCCGACGATGCTCGCGACCTTGCCCTTCTGGATCGAGTCGGCGCCGAGGCTCGGCCCGACCACGCGCTGCTCGTGAAATTCGAGCTGCGCCGGCAGCGCGCCCGCGCGAAGCACGATAGCCAAGTCCTTGGCTTCGGTCAGCAGCACGCTGTAGTCGCCCGTGCCGAGCGTGATCTGCGCGCGGCCATTGGGGATGCGCGACTGGATCACGGGTGCCGAGTGCACGATGCCGTCGAGCACGATGGCGAGCTGCCGGTGAATGTTCTCCGCGGTCACCTTGCCGAACGTCTCGGCGCCGCGAGTGTTGAACGTCAGTCCGACTTGCGGACGATTGTCCTGCGGGTCGATCTGGACGTAAGCGTCTTTAAGATCCTCGCCGGTGACTTCGGTCTTGCTCTTGAGCAGAAACGGGATGCGGCCGAACTTTCCGGCGATGTTGGCTTTGCGGTTCTCGCGTTCAAACGCGATCACGGTGCCTTCGGGGATCTTGCCTTTGGCGAGTTCGTTGATCTTTTTCACGTAATCCGAAAACTTCTCGCCTTCCTTGTATGCAACGCCGGTTTTGGCCTCGATTTCAGAAACCAGCGCGTTCACGTCATCGGCGTTCTTGCTGTCGTCGACGAGCTTGAACTCAAGCTTCGCCGTGCGTCCGATCAGGTCTTTGGCGCGCTCGACGTCTTTCACGCCGGGGAGCTCGACGCTCAGACGATCGGTGCCCTGACTCGTAATGACCGGCTCGGCCACGCCGAACTCGTCGATGCGGTTGCGGATGACCTCGATGCTTTGGCTCAGTGTTTTCTCGCGAACATTGTCTTTGTAGAGCTTCGAAATGCCGAATTGATACGTCTTTTCTTTTTCATCCGTCACGCGGAGGTTGTCGAAGTCGGCCTTCACGAGCTTGTAGAGCGCCTGCTTCGCGTCGGCCGTCGAACATTCGACCGCGATCCTGGGATCGTCGGAAGGCTGACCGTTCTCGGTCGCCGTCATCTTCGCCGGCGCGCATGCGACGTTTTTCTTCTTCATGTCGTCGGTGAGCGTCTCGGCCAACCGGTCAGCCACGTCCGCATAGACTTTCTTGAAGTCCGCGCCCAAGACCATGTAGACGCCGCCCTGAAGGTCGAGGCCCAGATTGATCTTCTGTTTGAAAAAGAATTTCGTCTTCTGCGGGTCGAGGCTGAAAACCGTCGGCGCGATGTAAATCGAAGCGCCCGCGATGACGAAGATCAGAAACGAAAACTTCAACCACCATTTGCGTGACATGAAAGCCCCCTTGAGACCTGCCGCGCGATCCGCGCCGCTGCTTCTTTGCGACGCATGCCGTGCGCCGCTGGTTCTTTGCGACGCATGTCGTGCACCGCTTATTTGGTTGGATTGACGGTCGCGACCTGGCTCTTCAAGAGCTTGATCTTCACGCCGTCGGCGATCTCTACCGTCAGCACTTTCTCTGTTACGCCCGTAACCGTTCCGAAGATGCCAGCCGCGGTGACAATCTCGTCGCCGCTCTTCACCTTTTCCACCACGGCCCGATGCTCTTTCATCTTTTTGTTCTGCGGACGAATGATGAAGAAATAGATCACGAGGAACATCGGCGCGAAAAGCAACAGCATGTTCATAAAGCCGGGCTGCGGCGGCGGATACGAACCTTGCGGCGCGCCGGCAGGCGCCTGCGCCGTAGCCTGTGTCGTGGCGGCAGGCGCGGATGCCGATCCCGGAGCGGGAGGCGTGGATTGGGCAAAAGCGGATTGAATCATCGGATATCCTTACTGTTCTGGGTTGACTTGATCACTAAAGTTATAGAGGGAGGGTGCAAGCACGTCAAACCGATTTTCCACGATCGCAGCGCGTAATTTACGCATGAGGCTAAGGTAGAAATGGATGTTGTGGATGGTGTTCAAGACCGAGCCCAGAATCTCTCCCGCGATGAAAAGATGACGCAGATAAGCACGTGAGAAGTTTTTACACGCGTAGCAATCGCAGTTTACGTCGAGCGGGCGGTGGTCCTCGGCGTATTTGAGATTCTTGATGTTCACGCGGCCTTCCGACGTGAAGAGCTGCCCGTTGCGTGCGTTGCGCGTCGGCATCACGCAGTCGAAAAGATCGATGCCGGCGGCGACACCGACGATGAGATCCTCGGGGCGGCCGACTCCCATGAGGTAGCGCGGTTTGTCTTTCGGCAGAAACGGGGCGGTGGTGCGCGCCATCTCGTGCATGAGCTTTACCGGCTCGCCGATCGAAAGGCCGCCGATGGCGTAGCCGTCGAATCCCATCGTCGCGAGTTTTTCGGCGCATTCTTGCCTTAAGTCGGGGAACATTCCGCCCTGAACGATGCCGAAGAGTTTTTGGTGGGACTTCAGTTTGTAGTCGCGGCAGCGCCGCGCCCAGCGCAGCGTTCGGTGCATGCTCTCCGCGACGGCGTTTTTGTCGCCGGTGTAGGCCGGGCATTCGTCGAACGCCATCACGACGTCGGCTCCGAGAGAGGCCTGGATTTCCATCGAAAGCTCAGGCGTGAAGAAATGTTTCGAGCCGTCGAGGTGGCTTTGGAATTCAACGCCGTCTTCCCTCACTTTGCGGATCTGCGAAAGGCTAAAAACCTGGAATCCGCCGCTGTCAGTGAGAATCGGCCCGTCCCAGTTCATGAACCTGTGAAGACCGCCGAGCTTTTCGACGAGCTTGTGCCCGGGACGCAGATAGAGATGATACGTATTCCCGAGGATCATCGTGGCACCCGCTTCTTTGAGATCGCGCGGTGTGAGCGCTTTTACCGTCGCGCGGGTGCCGACCGGCATGAACTGCGGGCCGTCGATTTTTCCGTGCTCGGTTTCGAGCGTGAAAAGACGTGGGGTGAAGGGTGGTCGCATCCCATCTTTTGAACATTTTCGCAGGGGCTTTTCAAAGGATTTTCGTGGCGGTGCGTGGAGTGGCGGCGTGGGCGCTAACCCGAGTCCAGCTGGAGCAAACCGCCTCGTATCCACATGCAGTCGATCCGTGCGAAAATTCCCGCCTTGAACGGATTTCGCCAGATGTAAATCTCCGCGGTCGCGAGGTCGCTCCCCAGTTTTACGATCCGAGACCAAATCCGCTGACTGAAAAAGGTTCCGGCATCGCCTTTCACGCGCTTCGGTTTGATCTTGAGCTTCAGGCAGAGCTTTCTGCCGAGTCCGCCACAGAGAAATCGCATCGCGTTCGCGAAATGCTCGCGCGTGGGAGCTCGCATCATGACGTGAACGTGGTTCTCCATGACCGAAAGCGCCCGAATGCGCATCCCGAACCGATCCTGGGTTTCACGCACGAGTCGCCTCACGAGAGCATGGTTGCGCCTCAGCACGTAATAACGCGATTTCATGACGACGTGATTCCATCCGCGAATCGAGATCGGGCGCGTGACTTTACGTCCGCGATCTTTTTTTTCGATGATGAGTTTGAGTTGCCTACCGCTCTCCATTGCATGGGAAGGCAAAGCAACTTCTGTGCCGGTGCAGGGGGGCCTTGATCGCGGCGGCCACTCGGGGCGATTCGGGGCGATGGTCAATAGAAGGACAGTGATCGCGCCGATCGTGTTTGGGCGGTGGTTCGGCATGGGGCGGTGGTTCGGCATGGGGCGGTGGTCGGATGCAGAGACGTGGTAACCGCGCAGGACAGTGGTCGCGCATTGAGCCCGTCGGGGCGGTGGTCCAGCATGGTCCAGTAGTCGACTCCGCGCGCTTCGCGGCAATCACCCCGAAACGATCACTTCGCGACGAGCCGCTTGAACAAGAAATTCCAGTTCGTGCCGAGCGGAATGAGTTTCACGCGCGGCAACTCAATATCGTTGCCGTTCGCGTTACCGATGCCGATACCAAACCCTTCAATTTCTCGATCACCCGTATTCGCTTCTCCGTGATGCCAACACCGCGGATCTTCCTGTATACCGAGATCATTGATCCGACCTGTTGAGCATTTTAGGGAAAAGATCAGCCGCGATTCATGCAAGTAATCCGTCGCCGTGATCCAAAGAGGAAACCTTCCGAACCATCCGTACCCATTGCGCGTTTGAAAAGTGCGCTTTCCACCAAGAATGGTCACGCTGGCCTCGCCGCCGAGGCCGAAGCCAATGATTGCAGCGACGTCGACCCATCGTCTGCCGTCCGCGGCAACGCAGTACCCGGCCTTTGCTCCAAGTTCGCCGCCAAGAAACAAATGCGCGGATGCCGAGATCCCGCCCCACGCGCACGTCACGAAATCCACCTCGATGAAACTACCGACCAGCGCCTTTACCGCAGCCGGTATCGTCGGCGCGATTTTCGTGAGTTCGCGCTTCTGGTCCCAGCGGCCCGCTTTCTTGCGCGAAAGCTTGTCGTAATTCGCGTCGCACGACCCCGCGAGCTTTGCGATCTCTTCGAGCCGTCCTCCATCCGGGCGCGAGACCTCCTCGCGAAGCTTGGTCAGATATAACGCCGCGACGTCGACGCCGAGGTGCCCGCCACGCTTGCGGGCGACGATTCTGCGCGCGCAGCGGATCACGGGATACGCGGCCTCGCGCTTGGCTCGCGCGATCTGGGCCTGTGTCTTCGCCTCCCGCGCGGCGGAGTCCCGGTCGCGGAAAAAATCGTTGATCTGGTCAATGAGCTTGCCGAATTCGTCGTCGGCATCCATGCCCGGAGTGCGCATCTTTTCGCGAAGGCTCGTGAGCTGATCGTTGAGTTCCCGCGACTTCTTGCCCGAGAGCTTCTTCACGCCCTGACCACCGCCCGCGCGGGCGATGGTATTTTCGAGATCGGTCACGACGTCAATCGAAATCTGGTAGTGACCAACCTCCACGTCAAGCAGACCCAGGTACTCGTGCAGCACCATGATGCGCTTCACGAGCGGATTGAGTTCGGGCCAATACGCGAGGCTCACGATGATCGTGTTGCCGTCGCGGTTGATCGCGTCCTTGCGTTCCTCATTGAGATAAAGGAGTTCCTTCGTCGTCACGACGCGAACGTCGCGGTTCTCGATCTTCGCGGCAAGCGCGTCGACGTCGATGCCGCGCCGGTCCACCTCGCCGTGCGCGCGAAGATCGTCGACCATCGCCCGCCCGATGAGCTGAAACTCCACGGCAAACGCATCGCCGCCGTTGCCGGTCTCGTGGCCGCGCTCGACGGCGCTTGCGGTGGCGACTTGCAGAGCCGGGGCGATGGTCACGTTCTGCGCCCGGGCGTGCACTGACGACACCGCCAACACCAAAAATGCCACTGCGGCGCTGCTATAGAGTGTTTTAAAGACTCTCATTTTCGTTCTCCTTGATTGGGGTTTGAGTAAGCGGAAAAAGCTGGATGCACATCTTGTAAACTTCTTTTTTCTCGCCGCTCTCCAAAAACGCACAGAGTTCGCGGCGGAATTTCTTAATTCGATTTTTCGCTTCCGGGATGAGCGCCGGGTCGAGCGCCATGCTCATCGACGAAAAATCCCTCGCATCGACCGCATCGCGGTCGAGTGAACGATGCGCAAGCTCGAGGTTCTGGCGATGCTGCTTGCGGATCGACAGGTCGGCGATGTCGCTCGAAGTGGCGTACTGCACGCCGGTCGGATGGAGGATTCCGTCATGCCCGCGCGCCAGCATCTCCATGCGCTCAAGGCGCTCGAGAGCCGTTCGCGCTTGCGCAGGCGTAATACCGAGACGCCGGGCGATCCATGACGGGTCATCGCGAAAGTCTTTCGTTTCGGCGAGCGAGAGAATCGCAAAATAGTACCAATCCGAGACCACGTGAAAATAATCCATATTGAGCTGACGATATTCATTCGCTGCGCCGCTTCGCCGTCCCGACGCAAAGGAAGCGAGGATTTTTTCGGATTTATGTGGCGCGACGCAAAGGCGCTCAAGGATCCGGCGCGCGGTCTTCACGGCGAGTGGACGTTTTCCACGCAGGATTTCAGAAAGTGCGGACGGCGAAAGTTCGAGTTTGCGCGCGTAGCTTCGGAGCGAGTACGCGGAATTGCGCTCCTGCAGACGCACAAGTTCCGCGGTCAAACGCTTTCGAATTTCAGTCTGCGCGTAGGTTCGCGCGCCCCCCTGTTTCATAGGCCACGGACCATACTATTGCAGCGCATAAAAGTCGATGTGTTTTGGAACAAACCGTTCCAAACTGGCTTTGGAACATACGCGGGCGATGGTCCCAGGGCTTCCCAGGGCTCGCTAAACGTGAACGAGCAGCGTCGGCAAAACGAGTGCGACAGCGACGGCGACGAGAGGGAGAAAGAGTGCCAACGCAAACGACGCGATCACAGAAACGGCGGTTGACACAATTCCGCGGCTCGCCTGAATCATCGATTTCATGGAATTGATAATGGAGTTGATCATGCGGCGCAATGTACCACTTCGCGAGCCCATAATCAATACCAGACTAAAATATTTTTATCTATTAATCTTAATGACTTACGGCTCAATCTGTCCGGGCTTTTCGCCGGAAAGGAACATGGATGCGTACCACGTCCAGGCCCGACCGGCCTTCAGGCGCTCAACGGCCGCCGTCGCGCGGGCGATGGTCTGAGATGCGTTCGGGGCGGTGGTCGGGGGGTTGCCCAGGGCCTTTGCAGCCCGGGCAAGACCCTGCCACGCCTGAATCGCGCGCGGGTTTTCGATCGTAGCGCGCTGATAGTAGGCGCCCGCGGTTCGCCAATCGCCCGACCGTTCCGCCAGGTTCGCGAAGTCGAGGAGGTTTCGCGGCGAATTCGGTTCGATCGCGAGCAGCCTTGAGAAAATCCTCTGCGCCGAGGGACCATCGCCCCGAAGCAGCGCGCAGCGCCCGATCAATTCCCACGCATCGCCGTTGCCCGCGTCGAGTGCGATCACCCGTTTGGCCGTGGAGATCGCATCGTCCACGCGGCCTTCCTCCATCTCGATTTCGGCAAGCTTCAATGTCGCCTGAAAAAAACGCCCTGACGTGAGCGATTCGACGCGGCGGAAGTGAATCTTCGCGCGTTCGACGTCGCGAATGTATTCTTTGTAGTAAATCCCGAGATGAAAATTCACGTGCGGATAATCGGGATCGAGCCGATAGCCCTGCCGCAGAAGATCCAATCCCTTCCCGAACTCTTTCGTATCGGCATAAGCCATGCTCAAGTGCACGATGCACGGAAGGTACGCCGGCGCATCGGCGTGACAACGCTCAAAGAGCGCGAGTGCGCGCCTGGTCTCGCCGCGGTTGAGATAGGAAACGCCGAGCACGCTCATCGCGCGCACGCTTCCGGGATTTTTCGCAAGCACGTCCTCCCAAAGCGTGACGTCGCTTTTCCAGACCTCGTTGCGCGCGTACGCGCCCACGCCGAGGGCCGCCGAGGCGAGAATGATCACGCCGAGATAGACCATCGCCCCGATCCGCTCTGAAAATCGCAGGCGCGAGCCGACCCATGATACCGCGCCGAAGAGCGCCCAAGCCGCGAGTGGAGCAAGCATCATGTACGGGATGTAAGCCCGGTGCTCGTTGACGGCCTCCGAGAGTTGAAACACGCTTGAGGCCGGAAGCACGGTCACGTACATCCACGCCACGGCGAAGATCGCGAACGGATCGCGGCGCCGGAAGATCCAGGCAAGAGACCCGATCGCGACGTGCGCCGTGAGAGCGCCCCAGACGCGAAGATCGGCGAGTCCCGGCGAGAGTTCAAAGCCCAGATTGTCGGCGTTAAGCCTTACCGGCCAAAAATAGAGCGCCCAGTAATGCAGCCACGCGCGAAGCTGCGTGATGAAATAAATCCAGCGCGCGGTCGCGCCGCGAGAGGTATCGGCGATGGGATCCATGAGAACCGTTCTCAGGATGAGAAACGCGGCGAGGATCGCAAGATACGGGGCGATGGTCAGAAGATTGGATCGTAGAAGACGGGCAATGGTCTGCAGGATGCGGGCGATGGTCTGGAAGATGGTCCGCAGGGGAGGTCTCGGAGCGCCGGGGAAGCGCTGCCAAAACGTCTGGCCGGCTCTACCGCTTACACTTCCGCCGCCATAGAGCCACTCGTACAGAAGTACCGCCGCGGGGAAAGTGGCGCCTTCTTCCTTGCTGAACACGCTTGCCGCGAAGCTCACGCACGAAAACATGAAGAACGCCCGACGCCCGCCGGAGGTTCGCGCCTCCCGCGAGCGCACGTAAAGAAAAAACGCGAGCAGAAAAAACATCCCCGCCTGAAGCGAGGAAATCGCCGAGATGTAATCCACGACCTCGGTATTCACGCGATGAACCGCGAAGGTGAGCGCGGCGGAAAACGCGACGAGCGACGAGGCCAGGTCGGTCTTTCGCGGGGGCTCCGTCGCGCCGAGCGCGTCGTACGCCGAGCCGGCTTCGCGCCGCCTGCAGAGCAGCCGGAGCGAGAGCAGAAAAATCAGTGTTGCGACGACGCCATGTTCGAAAAGTTTGACGAGATGGTATCCCCAGAAATTTTCGGGCGCGATCGCGTAACCGACGGCCAGCGCGGTCGTCGTCATCGGCCGATAGCCCGAGTTTTCAGGCCGAAATGACGTGGTTTTCGGATCGGAAAAATATTTCGGAATATTTCCGGGCGAACGCACGTAAGGATTGGCCTGAATCGTGTGTATGTCGTCGAACTGAAACCCGATGTCGAAGCTGTTGGAATAGGATGCGAGCATCGCGATCCACACCACGAGGAGCGCCAAAAGCTTAACCCGGATTTCTTTCATGAATCAGTAAGACGCCTTACTCATCATACATTTCCCACACCCGCCGAAAAATCGTCTCTCGCTCGAAGGTCGAGCCCAAAGCCCGGGCGGCCGAGGAAAACGGCGCAAGCGCCCGCGGATCGCGCTCGAGCGCCGTGAACACGCCATCGAGCGCGCGCGCGAGCGCGGCGCGATCGCGCGGAGGCACGAGCCAGCCGGTTTCGCCGGGCCGCGCGACCGAAGGCGTTCCGCCGCTGTTCGTGCCGAGAACCGGAAGACCCAGGATCAGCGCATCGAGCATCGCGAGCGACATGCACTCCTCGTAGGACGGCAACACGTAAAAGTCCGCGGCCGTCATGATCTCCTCGCAGCGAGGCCGGTATCCTAAGAACCGAAACCGCCCACGCACGTCCCAGGGCAATCGCTCGTGACGCTCGTGCAGCGCCCTCGCGAAAGTCTCGGCCTCGGCGTTGCCGGGCGAAACGTCCCCGACGAGAAGCAGCTTCGCGCGCGGATGTTCGGGCGCGATTTCCGCGAACGCGTCGAAGAGCTCGCCGATTCCTTTGATCGGTTCGATGCGCGACACGCAGACACCGACGAGATCGTCCGGCGCGAGGCCGAGCTCGGAGCGCGCGCCTTCGGCAGGCGCGGCATTTTCGGCCGGCTCAAGCAGCGCGCGCACGTCCCGCCCGTACGGAACAACGCGCATCTTCTCGCGATCAACGGGAAGAATCGCCGAAAGATGCGCGCGCGAAGACTCTGACGACGACCAAACCTCGTCCACGCGCGAAAAAATCAAGCGGTGAACGGGGTCGCGTTTCCGGTGATTGATCCAGAGGTGATACTGAAGAATCGTTTTCACGAGAACCTTCGGCCGCGCAAGCAACCATGGAAGATGAAACCACGGCTCGCCCCCCGCGTGCATGTGCAAGACGAGCGGAACACCGCTCTCAGCGGCCGTTTCGAGGCGCCGCCGCCAGCCACCGCGCATCCGCGCCCAGAGCAGCGGCCCTTTGCGGTCGCGCGCGCCGATCGTCCACACCGGGATGCCGCGCAAGCTAGCCGCTCTTTCGAGCTCGCTGTCCTTCCGGCAAAACAGTTCGGCGTCGTAACCGTTGGCGCGTTGCCAACCCGCGAGATCGAGCACATAGCGTTCGAGTCCTGAGAAACTGAGCGACGTGCAGGAGTGGATGACTTTGAGCTTCGCGCTCATGGGCCTTTCCAAACGGGGCGCTCGAGTTCGGCCTTCGAAAGGGGGTTGGCCGACCCGGGCGGCGGAAGTTTCACGCCGAGATCCATGCGGATTTTTCCGTCGTGCACCTGCCAGAGCACCCAGAGCTTCAAATGCCGGACGACGCGCGAGATCGACTCGAGCACGGTGAGCACGAATCCCACGCGGCCGTTCAAAAAACCGCGGTATCGCACGCCGTTCTTAAACAACGTGGTGAAGAACGTGCCGAACGCGTGAAAGAGCGTCGTGCGGCTTCCAAGCGCAAAACGCTCAAGCGCTTCGATCGTCGTGTAGTGATTGAGCTTGGAAAGAAAACGGTCGATGCCAAGATCGGGATTGTGGCGGATCGGTTCCTCGATCATCCCCACGGGACCGTTGAAGCGAGGAAACTCATGCACCTCGCCCTCAAAGCGCACGCCTTCGCGCCTGAAAAAGCGCCACTGATGCGAAGGATTTCCGGGGCCGTAACGAAGCTCTTTGCCCAGAAAGTATTCAATTCTTTGAATCGAGTAACACGCGGGATGCTTCGCCGGCGGTTCGGAGGCGATTCGCTTCAGCCGCGCGCCGAGCTCGGGCGTAGCCTCCTCGTCGGAATCGAGAAAAAACACCCAGTCGCCCCGGCAGTGGCTCAAGCCCACGTTGCGTTGGTTTGCGAATCCGCTCCAGGGGTTCTCGATCACGCGAGTCGCGAGGCCCGAGGCGATCTCGCGGGTGCGGTCGGCCGACTGCGCGTCGATCACGATGATCTCGTCGGCGAACGCGAGGCTTTTGAGCGCGCGCGCGATCGTGCGCTCCTCGTTTCGCGCGATCACGCAGGCGGAGATGCGGCCAGAGATGGGGGCAGCGACGTGGCTTTCGGGCATAGCCTATTTTAAGAACGGATTGGAGCGGGCTTCAACACCAATCGTGGTGTCGGGCCCGTGCCCGGGTTGGACGAACGTCTCATCGTCGAGCGTCAAGAGCCGGTCTCGAATACTATTGATCAGCTGCCGGTAGTCGCCGCCCCAAAAATCGGTGCGGCCGATCGAGCGCTGAAATAAGGTGTCGCCGCTGAAAAGAACGGGGGTTTCCGACAAAAGCCCCGCCTCGAAACGCAGGCAAACTCCGCCCGGCGAATGCCCCGGAGTATGCAGCACCGAAAACTTGTGCCCGCCAACCGAGAGATCTTCCTCGTCGACCAAAAACTTATCGACCGGCGGCGGCGCTTCGAAGTGAAACCCGAAGAGCTGTCCCTGCATGGGCAGATTGCGGTAGAGATCTTCGTCGTCGCGATGAAGCGCGATCTGCATGCCCGGCAGCGCGCGCTTCAAGCCGCCGGTCGCGCCGACGTGGTCGAAATGGGCGTGCGTGTGAACGGCGCACTTGAGGCTGAGCCCCTCGCGCTCAAGAGTTTTGCGGATGCGTTCCACCTCATCGCCCGGATCGATCACGATCGCCTCGCGCGTTTTCTCGTCGTAAATGATCGAACAGTTGCACTGAAGCGGGCCAACGACGAGCAGCTCGCGTTTAAGCGCCGTCATTCATCACCTCCGTTATTTTTTCCGCGGATAAACATCGCGTCGCCGTAACTGAAAAACCGGTAGCCCTGCGCGAGCGCGTGCGCGTAAGCCGCGCGCTGGTTTTCAATCTCTTCCCGCCCCCGCCCCATCGCAGCCGCGATGAGAACGAGAAGCGTCGAGCGCGGAAGATGAAAATTCGTGATGAGGTCGTCGACCGCCTTGAAGGCGTGACCCGGCCGTATGTAAGCGCGCGTGACGAAAATTCCG
Source organism: Deltaproteobacteria bacterium (assembly GCA_016186905.1). Lineage (GTDB taxonomy): Bacteria > Bdellovibrionota > UBA1018 > UBA1018 > UBA923 > JACPKS01. The sequence goes on along the minus strand of JACPKS010000058.1, from coordinate 10,780 downwards.
GGCGCGCCGATCGCTTTGTCCGCGCCGGGCACCGGATTGATCCAACTCTCCAGCGCCCGCACCACGGTTGTTCCGACGGCGACGATGCGGCGGCCTTCATTGCGGGCGCTGGCATAAGCCTCGGCGAAATCGGGCGTGATTTCGTAAATTTCTTCGTGCATCTGGTGCTCTTCGATTTGGTCCGCCTTGATCGGACGAAACGTTCCGAGCCCCACGTGCAGGGTGATTCGTCCCATCCGCACGCCGCGCGCCTCAAGGCGCGAGAGTAGTTCTGGCGTGAAATGAAACCCCGCCGTGGGTGCGGCGGCCGATCCCGATTTTCGCGCGTAGACGGTCTGGTAGCGCGTCTTATCGGAAGCGTCATCGTCGCGCTCAATATAGGGCGGCAGCGGCACGTGCCCGTGCGTTTCGAGCCAACGCTCGAATCTCTCGTCAGCGCGTTGCGCGCCGGCGCGCTCAAGAGCTAAGCCGCTGAAGCGCAACCGCACTTCGCCGTCGCTTGCGAGCCGCTCTTCGTGGGTGGATAAAACCTCGGCGACGAGGCCCGGCTCAAAGACGAGCTTCAATCCCGGTTTGATTTTGGCGGAAAGATGGAGAAGCGCCGTCCAATCCTCGGATGACTCTTCGGCGCCGGTTTTTTTTCTCAGGAGCAACGCCTCGACAGCTCCGCCGGTTTCGCGCCTCCCGAATATACGAACGGGCAGTACCTTCGCGTCGTTCATCACGAGAAAATCACCGGCCCCAAGCATCGACTCGATGTCGCGGAATCGGTGATCCGAAAACTCGAAGGGGCCCGAGAACCGGCCGAGCCGGCCGCGCGCGCGACACAAAAGAAGCTTTGAAGCATCGCGAGGCTCCGCGGGCGACTGCGCGATGCGGCCGCCGGGAAGGTCGTAATCGAATAGCGAGGCATCCATCCAGCGGCACCCTAGCCGAGCTGGGAGCGTACCGCAACACCCCCGGACGTACCGCCGCTTAGCGCATGGCCCGAAGCATGCGGGCGCAGAAAGGGATGAACCCGGTACTGCCGCTTTTCGGGGCTGATTGTTTGGGAGGCGGCAATCCAAACGCGCTCAAGTCTGGCTCGCCGAATTCCGTTCGCAACTTCAATCGGATCTGATCAATCGGTTTCATTTCCCATACGTAACGCGGGTTTCCGGAGCGGTTTTCCTTGAACTGCCGCCAAAAGCTCACCGTGCTGCCCTTTCCCTTCCAGAAGAAATCCCTAAGCCTCACAAATCTCCCGGTTTGCGGAAACGCAAAACTACTGAATATCTCACGGGGGCCCATACTGATCAAATCAAAGAGCTCCTCCGCATCGAGAGTTTCGAAGTAAAAGAGAAGGATCGGAAAAAAACGTTCATCATGCCAAGCCGTGTATTTGTACCAATCCCCGAAAAAGTGCCGCAGAGCTGGCTTCAATTTCTCATCGCCAGATTCGGCTCTAAGGATAAGCCGCACCAGAAGACTCGGTCCGCTCTCAAGTTGGAGCAGGTACCAGTGGAGATCCGTAGACGTCGGCTTGGCCAGCAGCAATTGGAAGATCTCCTGATCGTTCAATCCGGATCTTACGATTTTCTCCCGCCATGGCTTCGCGTCAGGATGCTCCAGAATCCGCATCAGCGTCACGTAGTAGACGTACCGGTTGTACTCGTGCTTCAACTTCAGATCGCGATTGCGGTTATCCGCAAGCATCTTAACGAAGATCTCGGCATTGGGTTTCTTCAGCCAATCCAGATTCTCAAGAAGGATCTTGGGACCCGACCAGAATGCCTCCATTGCGCCAGCGGAAAACAAGGCTTTCAGCAGGCCGGAACTCTCGTCTTCCAAAGCGATCGGAAGATAGAACGTCTCTACGAAGGCCGACGATGGCCCGTCCCGCCAGAGAAAATCGGCTTGGCCCTGATCGATCGCGCGCGCGATCTCGTATGCGAGTAGCTTGGGTTCCGGCAGGGTTTTCGACAGCATTTGCAGCTCCGGGCGCGACCATTGGTACAGGAGAAACGAGGGCAGGAGGCGCTTCAAGTCTTCGAGCGTGCGTACCGCCTCGACGGACTCGATGAATTTAGACAACGGAAGAACCTTTCGGATATGCCCTTCGATCTTCGCGATCGCTCCGCTATTCTTGAGAATGAACGCTTCGACGTCGCCGTATTCATAGCGGATGAGATCAGCGCCGAACGCCTCGGCAAAGGATTCATAATCTCCCTTATATGACTTAAAGAGCTTCTTGCCCGTGCCCGTCGTCGTGTCAATAAGCTTCGTGTTTTCGTTCATGCGTATCGCGACGACGCGGTCAGGACTTCCTCCCCACGACTCCGCGAAGGAAATGTGGCCTTTGGATACGCCGTATAATCCTTTGCCCGTGCTTCCATCCTCGGACGCGATAATGCCTTGAAGAACGATGCTCCGGAATCCCGCCTCAGTTCTCGTACCGTGATAGAGAGTCAGGTCGGGAAAATACGAGCGCGGATCTGTATAGACTTCCTCCGGACTCAGACCGGATTTGGCGAAGTTCGCGGCTATCTTTCGCTCATCCCACTTGCGCACCAGAAGATAATTGAAGAAGGGCTCGATTTTCGGGTAGAGCGTGATAAGCTGGTCGATTCCAAAGCGCTTCATCAAGTGAAACGCCACGGTTGGGTTCGCGTAAGATCGGAAAGCCTTCTGGATCGAGGCGTTGAACCACGTTACAAACTGCGGTCTCTCAAAAAACGGCCGAAGGGCGCGACCATCGCGCACGGAATCGACAACGGCGCGGACTGCTGCGTCAGACCGCGGGTCGAGGGCTACTTCTACGGGATATGTGACGCCGAACCTCTGATAGTAGTCGGTTGAGACAACGCGCAGGTAACGTAGCGCGAGCAGCACCGGGTGATTGAGCCCTTCACGAGCGTATTTCGTCTTCCAGAATTTTTCCTCCGGCGCAAACCTGATGGTAAGGTTGCCTGAAATAATTTCGGAGACGCCGTCCACGAACCCGGGATGCGTCTTGATGCCCTGCTTGGTTAGCCGGATCTTTTCAGCCGGAACATAGCCCTGATCCAGTTCGCCGCGCCCAAGGACGGTGTTGGGATCGAGGATATCCGGACTGACAACATCGATCTTGCGCACCCCGAATTGGGAAGCCGATACATTGAGCGAACCCTCTTTCGCAATCACGTCCACGTCGGAATCCTGCAGAATGAACTCTCGCACGTCGATGAGCGGCGCGCGTCGAAGGCGCGCCATCACCGACTCGGCCTTCGAGCGCGTCTTCACTCCGCGGAATTGGCGAAGGATCCAGTAGAGGAAATCGCGCGAGGTACCGCCGTAAAATTCGACGTTCGGATCCTGTTTCCAGATTTCCGCGAAGAGGTTGACCTTGGGAGCAAGCTCCGTCGCCAGAGCCCGGTACTCCGTTTCCGTGATTGGAAGCCCGGAATCGGCAACGGCGCGTGAAAGCTGCACCGACGCCACAATCGCCGTAACGGCGGCAAAAGCCAGCACCCGAATCCACCGAGAAAAATTTGCCGCAGATCGATCCATCTCAGTGTCTTTTCGGAAGGCGCGCGGGTATTGATGAAACGGAAAAGGTGCCGACTTAGTTTTGGTAACGCGCCACACCACGAAAAGTAGGTCGGCACCTTTTCAGTACATTCTGGTGAGACCGGCTTCGGGATAATACCGCGCGAGGATCTGCGCGTAGGTGTTGCCGCGCTCGCCCATCACCTTGGCGCCCCACTGGCACATCCCCACGCCATGGCCCGAGCCGTGGCCCACGAACACGATTTTGTCGCTTGAGCGCGAGACCGTGAAATCGGTGCTGCGCACGAGCGCCGTGCCCGCGAGCTCGCGCAGCCGCGCGCCCGTGGCATAGCGCACTGATTTTCCGCCTCTGCCGCCGTCGCCGCGGATTTCGACGCGTTCGACGCGCCCGCGGTTGCGTTGCAGGACTCGAATCGACCGCAGGCGCCCCGCGAGCAGGCCGGCCTTTCGAAGACTCGCTTCCAGGGCTGCGCTCCGAAGATCACTCGACCAATTAAAGCGGGGCGAGGACTCGCAGAATCCGCAGCGTACCGGCTTCATGTACGGATAATGGGCCCCCCAGACGCGCTCTGGCGATTCGGTGTGGCCGCCGCAGGTGGAATGATAGAACGCCTTGATCGGATGCCCCTGATACGCGAGCACCTGGCCGCGCGTCTCTTCAACCGCTCTCAGAGCGCGATAGCGCTCCTTGTGCGCGCCCTCGTAAACCTGGTCTTTTTCGGTCGAGTCGAGATCGAACGGCGGGCGCAATCCGCGAAAACGCGGCGAGCTTCCCTCTTTCATCTGAAAAAGAGCGTAGGTTCGCGCGGCGACGGCCTGGGCTTTGAGCGCCTCGAAATTCCACCTCGCGTTCATCTCGGAATCAAGCAATCCCGCGACGTATTTCTCAAGATCGACGTGATTCACGACGATGCAATCGCCGTTGAAGGAGTAAAGATAAAGAGCGTCGCGATACTGCCGACCATCGCCCTGCGCGGGGCGCCCGGATTCGACGCGCACGAACCCGCCGAGGCTTTCGACCTTCACGGGCCCGCTCACCTTCAGCCCGCGCGGGCCGATCTTCATGACGCCGCCGAGCGTGCATTTCACCGCAATCGAAACGCGCTTGGGTTCGTGCAGAAACGTCTTCCCGGTTTCGGGATCGGAAAAAATCAGATCGAACCCTTCGACGCGCACGCCGAGCTTTTCGCGCTCGACCATCACCCGTACGGTCGGAACGTTCGCGGCGCGCGCGCTAGAAATGCCGAAAACGACGAAAATTAAAGGGAAAAGAGACAAAAAGAGACAGCGAAGGCTCCCATCCCTGGGATTTTCCCACTCCACGCCTTGAGTATCCTCCAAGTACAATTAGACGGACGTTTGTCGTGACCAGCAAGACGCTGAGCGTTAATTTTGAAGCAACCTGCCCAGGGAAAAAGTTGCCGATCGACGGCCGGTCCTCGGCCCGCCTCCGATATGAACCCCTCCAATAAACTCCTTGCCCCGACGAAAAGATATTGATGCGCTATCGAAGATTTACGCCCGTTTTCACGCTTCTGAACTTTGCGCTAAATGTCACGTTAAGCATCGCTCTGCCCGCGGCGCTCACGGCCGCATTCGCACCATCGCCCGCCGTCGCCCGGGAAGCGCGCGTACAGGGCGCGCGGTTTCTTTCGATCGGAGAGTTCAAATCGCTCGCCGAAGATCTTTCGCGCAAGGTGAATCTTTTTCGCGACGCCTGGGCGCTCGATCCCGAAGCCGAATTTTTCGGAGGCACGAGCCGCGATTTTCTTTTCTGGGTCAAGGGGAGGCTTCGCGAGGCGCGCACGCGCGAGGAAGCGCTAAAAATCGCCGAAAAACTTCGCTCAATGCCCGTGATCGACGTGCGCTCGTTCATCTTGACCGAGTCGGATATCGACATCGCGGGAACGGCGATGCTCGACGCCCAGAACTACGGCGTACGCAAATTCGACCTCGTAAGCAAGTCGCGGTTTGATCCCGCGACGGCGGAAGGAAAGAGCGAGCTCGAACAGGGCTACGTTCCGCTCGAAAAAATCAGGCTCTCGTCAAAGGGCTTCGTCGAGTGGAGAGGAATGGGCGATGGTCTTAAGGAACTCTACGACGGCCGGCCGACGGTCCGCTACGCGCCTCCGGAACTTTTCGCGCAAACGCATTACGCGAAACAGGGGCTCAATCATCCGATTCTTCTGACGCTGAGATACATGCGTATCTTGGGAGTGAATTACTTCCAGGAATACGGCGCGGGATATCCCGACCAGGCCCTGCTTTTCGACATCGACCAGGAATCGGAAGCGGCCGTCCGAATGGTCATCGGCGACGCGGGCGAATCGAGCCTGCGCTCCTTTCTCGACAAGCCGCAGTTCCGCAAGTGGCTGAACGCGAGCATCGGACGCGCGTTCCGCTCGTACACGAATCCCACCGCCGCGCGCATGCTCTTCAAACATTTCGGCGTGGATAAGCTTCTCGCGCGGTACGACGGCATCGAGCCGTTCAATCAGTACGTTTTCGTAAAAAACCGGAACGCCGCCAGGATCGAGGAAAACCTCAAGACCTACGGCCTCGACGCGAAAAAACTCCTCACGCCAGCCTCCCTGCTCTTCGAAGACGGAAAGCTCTATCACGGCACGAAATCCACCGAGGCGTTCCGCAACATCCTCCTTCAAGGCGTGCTCGGGAGCGAAGGCGGCTCGACTGGCGCCGGGCTTTACGGCGTCAATAAATCGACTTTGAAAACGGCGATCGAATACGGAGGCGGCGCCGCCGATAATGTCGTGACGTTCGAGGTTTCATCGCAGGCCCGCTGCATCGACGTCACGCAAGGCGAAGGCCGGCGCGCGCTGGAGTTCGTCGGCGGCGACTTCGAAAAACTCGAAGCGCTCTTCGGCGCCGACATCGTGAAGTATCCCTACAGCCCATACGCTTTCGTCGTGAAAAACGCCGGAGTGCTCTCAAAACCCCGGGGGCTCACGCGAAACGTGATGACCATCGACTCCGCCATCGCGCGCGCCGAAGAGATCGCGACGATCGAAGAGTTTGAGGTGTTCTGGAAGTCGCTTGGTCTCGCCAGTTTCACCCACGACGAAGTCCGTCTCATCGTAAAGTCCTTCCTCGGATCGCCGCTCCGGCGCAAAACACCCGCATTCTACGAGAGAATTTTCACGAAAGTTCAAATCAGCTTGCAGCAGGTCATGCGCCCCATCAGCCAGCCGACCAGTAAATTTCGTAGATCTGGACACTCTTCGCCAAATCCCGCGTTCGAACGCGCGCTCGCCGACACGATGGCCCTGCTCGCCGGTCTTCATGCCGAGCGCGACATGACCTCGCAATACACGAGGATTTTAAGCTATGCCGACATGCAATACCAGCTTCAGAATTTTTTCAAAGATCTGCCGGACGAACTCGTTCCGAAACTCTACGCAAAGCTTGAAATAACGGATATCGAGAAAGCGCGGCTTTACGAGTCGCTCTGGCAACATAAGGACCGCGAATCCGTAAAGGAGTATCGAAAGGCGTTGCTCTCAGAGATCGTCTCTAAAATTCAAACACCGGACGACTTCGCGGACACGCTCAACAGCCTCTATCCGGTTCTCAGCTTTGAGGTCCTTGATTTCGTGACGACCGATCTCATGTACGCGGGCCTCAAGAAACTGACGGCGAACGCGGTATCCGACCCTGCGATTCTCGACGGAATCATGAACGACGCGAAAACGCATCTGCTCGCGCACGATGACTTCGCCATGCTTTTGCTTACGGCGCCCGCCGGGCTAAGGCCGATCATTCTCGAAAAACTGAGCCGCCCCGAGCAAATCAATCATTTGTACAAACTGGGCGGGCCGCTCAGGAACTGGTCCAAGCCGGAGAAATCCAGCGTACTCTTCAGCAAGTCGCTGCCGTGGGTGGAGTTCGGTCCGGAAGCGCTTCGTTCCTACGATGCGTATCTCGAAAAGCGCTTTGATCTATTCGAATATCTCAACTTCGTCGCCAATGCCGAAAAAGACGTGCACGGGAGCGTGCCGGTCAGCCGCGACAATATAGCCACTTCGATTCTCGGCCTCAATCCCGGGTATTACGCGCATACCCAATGGAGCCAATTCATTCCTCAATATGCAAAATTGCAAACTCTGGCAGACGTAGCCGTTCGAAAACTCGATTCAAAAGGACGGGAGCGTCTCTTTTCACTGCTCAACAAGGCGATCGACGAGTACCTCACCGTTCCGTTCGCATCCTACATCTCGGGCGAAACAAAGCCTGTCACCGTGCTCCTGCACGCCTGGTTCGGGCTCCCCTCGTCGGAAACTTTCCCCGTCCTTTCAGACAGGATCATCGCAGCGCTCAAAACCGCCATGGCGGACGAAGCGCACACCGAGAGCGCGAACCGATACCGTCCGCTTGCGGAGATGTTCGTCAAGACGATGCTGCGCCAACCGTGGGCAAGACAGCGCCGCGATCTGCTCGAACTTGCCGTGTCGTTGCCGTATCACAAGTGGATTGAGACATCCGACGTGCAGCTCAACCAGGCGATCGCGCTCCTGGTCGGCGAGTTCCCCGAATGGAAACAGCATCCCGATCTCGTGCTGAAACTCATCCGAAAAATGGCCGCGGATTACGAACGGCACATCGCCGATGAAAAACGGTCCTCGCCGAGCCTAAGCCACGATTGGGCAAAGGATCCCTCTCCGGGGCAGAAAATCCTGGCAGAAATACTTGCGCGCCCGGAGTGGGCGGGGCATCCGGAACTGTCGCGGGCAATGCACGAAGACTGCGCCCGGTTTCTCAAGCGAGCGCGCCCATGACGATCCTCCGCGTTTCTCGAAAAGGCCGCAGGCGCGTCATGAGGGACGGCACGCGATGAAACCCGTCTCCGCGGCGCCTCGGATTTCGTGGATCGTCATCGCGTTGTTCGGCGTGCTCGCGCTGAGCCTTGAACGCAGCGCTCCGCCGGCGTCGCGAAGTCCGGCGTCGGCGCTCGACCTGCAAACCATCAAAGAACGCATGATCGTGAACAGCCTGCCGGCAATCGCGCCCGATGAAACCGTCAAGACATGGAAGTCGTCCGACATCGCCGACTGGATGAGCAAACTCAAACCCGACGGGAGTTTCAGCGACCTCGATTACAAGAGCGACAACGCCGCGGCCTGGCCGCCGGCCATCCACTTGAGCCGTCTTACCACCCTCGTGCAGTCCTATTCGCTTGAGGGTAATCCCCGCTTCAAGGATGCGGCCCTGCTCGCGCGCGTGATGACGAGCCTGAAATACTGGGATGCGGGAAATTTCCTGAGTTACAACTGGTGGGTCAACAACATCGGCTTTCCGCTGAATCTCTACAAAATCCTGCTGCTTCTCGAAGAAAAACTGCCCGAAGATGTTCGCGCGCGGCTTCTTGCGCGCGCCGAACGCGGAAACGTCTTCAAATCGCCCGCGACCGACCTCGGAATCATGGGGCAGAACCTCGTTTGGTACTGCGAGATCACGATCGCGCTTGGTGTTTTGAACAACAACGCCACGCTCGTCGCGAACGCGTTTCGAAAAATGCAGTCCGAAGTGCGGCGCGACGGCGAGGAAGGCATCCAGGCCGACAACGGTTTTTACCAACATCACGAAGTTTTCTATTCCGGCGGTTACGGCGCCGATTTCTCGCGCGATGTCGCGAAATTCATCGCGCTGGCCGACGGAACGCCGTTCCGGTTCAGCGCCGCGAAGATCAAGCTCCTCTCGGAATACATCCTCGACGGCCAGCTCTGGCTCGCGCGCGGACGCGCGTTCAACTACAGCGCGATGGGGCGCTACTATGCGCGCAAGGGCGCGAGCGCCATCTCCTTACAGAAGGCGTGCGACTGGATGGCCAAGACCGAAACCCCACGGAAAAAGAAATTCGAGGCTTGCGCGCGAAACCTCGCCGCTGGAAATCAGAACTTCGCCGGCACGCAAGGCGCGCTTTCGGGCAACAAGCACTTCTGGAAAATGGATTTCATGGCGCACCAACGGCCGGCGTTCCACGCCGGAGTGAAAATGTTCTCCAAGCGCGTGTACAACTGCGACTGGTCGCCGAACAAAGAGGGGTTGAAATCCGAAGAGCTCTCCGACGGCGCGACGTACATCTTCAGAACCGGCGACGAGTACCGCGATATTTTTCCGGTCTGGGATTTCACGCGCGTGCCCGGAACCACCGAGGAAGCGAAGCTGCTTCCTCCCGTGAAGGGTTTCGAATTTCAGCCCGAATACGGAAAAACCACGTTCGTCGGAGGCGTTTCCGACGGCACGTATGGCGCCGCGACGATGGACTTCGAGCGCGGAACGCTCTCGGCGAAAAAATCCTGGTTCTTTTTCGACGAAGGATTCGTCGCGCTAGGTGCCGCGATCAGCTGCCCGGGCTGCGGGCAAGTACGCACCTCGGTCAATCAGGAATGGGCACGCGGACCGGTCGCGTACGCCACCGCCAGAGTCTTGGGGCGCGCCAGCGGCGAAAAGCCGTTTGAGGGTCTGTTTAAAGACGGCAGCCGCGGGCTCGATGATGCGCTCTGGGTGCATCACGACGGCGTCGCATACGTTTTTCCAGAGCCCTCGCATGTGGTGGCGCAAAGAGCAGATGAACTCGGAACGTGGAGATCGCTCAACGATAACCTGTCGGCCGATCCCGTGTTAGGCAAGGTCTTCAGTCTTTGGATCAAACACGGAACCTCACCTACGAATGCCAGCTACGCTTACGGAGTTTTTCCGGGAGTGGCTGCGCTCGATTTGTGGCACGGAAAATTTCAGCAGGGCTTCAAGATTCTGCAAAACGATCGTTACGCCCAAGCCGTCTCCGTACCCAGGAAAAAGCTTCTCATGGCTGTTTTTCGCGCCAAAGGCGGCGTCAGCGTTTCTCCACGCTCAAGTCTCACGACGGATCAACCTTGCGCCGTACTTTTTCAAACCATCGAAGACGGCGCGCGCTTGGCGGTGTCAAATCCCGAAAGCAAGCCCCTTTTCGTACAAATTACCGTCAGCGGTAAGTACGCGTGCGAGGGTTGCCGAGTCGATGCCGCGAGAAACGAAACGACCGTCGGAGTGCTCTTGCCGGCCGGCGCCGATGCAGGCCGCTCGGTAACCGTGCCGCTTAAGTTTCAGGGGAAGCTGTGATCCCTTTTTCCAAAAAACGGCGGTTTTCTCGGGTTCTTTCCGTCACGCTCATCTGTTGCGCTTTAAGCACGCTTGAGCCCGCTCACGCACAAACGCCCGCTTCCGTGGTTTTACGGGAAGGAATCGATGCTTT
>JACPKS010000082.1 GCA_016186905.1 Deltaproteobacteria bacterium | reverse complement strand
GTGTGGTGCGCCGTAAAATAAGGAATCATTCTTACGGCGCACCACACCGCGAAAAGTAGGTCGGCACCTTTTACGTTGCTTGATCGACGAGCTCCGCGAGATCGACGACCTTCACCTGATCGGCGACTTCCTTGGCCTTCACGCCGTCGGTGAGCATCGTCATGCAGAACGGACAGTTTGAGGCGATGGCTTTCGGATTCATTGCCAAGGCCTGCTCGGTGCGCTTCATGTTCATGCGCGTTCCGATGTGCTCTTCCATCCACATGCGTCCGCCGCCGGCTCCGCAGCACATTCCCTTCGAGCGGTTTCCTGCCGCGATCTCGGTGAGCTTCACGCCTGGAAGCGAACCAAGAATCGCGCGAGGAGCGTCGTACTCGCCGTTCCAGCGGCCGATGTAACACGAATCGTGGTACGTAAGCTCTCTCGCGGTTTCTTTCGTCGGTTTGATCCGCCCGGAGCGGATGAGCTCGGCGATGAGCTGCGTGTGGTGGATGACCTCGAAGTTTCCGCCGAAATCCTTCCATTCGTTTTGGATCGCGTTGAAGCAATGCGGGCAGGCTGTGACGACTTTTTTCACGCCGTAGTTATTGAGCGCGTTCACGTTTTCCTGGATGAGCGTTTGCGCGAGGTATTCGTTGCCCATGCGGCGAACCGGGTCGCCGGTGCACTTCTCCTCGTTGCCTAAGATCGCGAATTTCACTCCGGCCTTATTGAGAATGCTCGCCAAAGCGCGAGAGACTTTTTTGTTGCGGTCGTCGAACGAGCCGGCGCAGCCGACCCAGAAGAGATACTCGACCGGCTCTCCGGCGGCAGCCACGGCGGACATGCGTTTGATATCGAGGCCCTCGGCCCATTTGTCGCGGTCTTCCGGGCTCATCGCCCACGGGCTGAAATTGTTTTCGACGTTCTTGAAAACCGCCTGAAGCTCGGGAGGAAAGCGGCTTTCCATCAGTACCATATTCCGGCGCGTTTCGAAGATCTTGTCGGTGTGTTCGATGAAGACCGGGCACTCGGCCTCGCACGCGCGGCAGCTCGTGCAGGCCCAGATGACGTCGTCGGTGATTCCGCCGCTCAGCACCGCGGGCGAGTCCTCGGGTTTTCCTTTGAGGACGGCTTGCGCGTTGTCGATCAGGACGTGCTTGAGATCGAGAACGAGCTTTTTGGGCGAAAGAGGTTTTTCGGTGTTCCAGGCTGGGCACGCGTCCTGGCAGCGGCCGCATTCGGTGCAGGCGTAGAGATCGATCGTATCTTTCCATGAAAGATCGGTGATTTTGGCGGCTCCGAAACTCGTGGCATTCGGGTCTTCAAGGTTCACCTTGCGCATGGCCTTGTTGATGTCGAGCGTGCGCAGGAAAGTGTTCGGCGCCGCCGCGAGGAGGTGCAGGTGTTTGCTCGACGGGATGTACATCAAAAACCCCAGAACGATGCCGTGATGCAGCCAGCGAAAGCCCGTCGCGACGGTCTCGGCGCTTTCCGGCGAGATCGTCGCCGTGGCGATCAGCTTGCTGATCATGCCCGAAACCCAGAAGTACTGGTCGAACCAGCGCGGCTCGCCGACGAGCTCGAAGGCGTGACGGCCGAGAAGGCTCAACATGAGGCTTCCCGTCAGCGCGAGCACGATCGCGGCGTCGCGCGAGACGCCGAGGCCCGGAGGTTTCAACACCGCCCTGCGAAAGACAAAGCCCGCGACCGCGACGAGTACAAGCAGGTGAAACGTATCCTGAATAAAGATCAACGCGGAATAGAGCGTAGGACCGAGGAACTCGAAGCTGAAACCCTTGCCGCCGTTGACGAGCGGAAAAACCTCGTAAATGAACGATTCGAGCGTTCCGACCGCGATGAAGATGAAACCCCAGAAAATCGACGAGTGCATGATTCCCACGACGCGCTTGCGCGAGGTCGCGCGCATCAGAAGCACGTTGTCGATGAAAGTGAGAAGTCGCGCGGGGATGCGATCGAGCCGCCCGCCGCTCCAGACGAAACCCTTTGATCTTCTGATCAAGCCAACGAGAATGGAAAGTTTGTACGCGAAGTAGCCGCTGGCGCCGAGAAAAACCGCGAGAAAAAGAAAAGAGGACCAGCGCATCGTCGGGTCAACTCAATGCCTTCTTGAACTCCTCGGTCAGCGCCGGAACGACTTCGAAGAGATCGCCGACGATTCCGTAATCGGCGAGCTGGAAAATCGGCGCTTCGGGATCTTTGTTGATCGCCACGATGACTTTTGACGTGCGCATTCCCGCGAGATGCTGAATGGCTCCCGAGATTCCGCACGCGATGTAGAGCGTGGGGCTTACGACTTTTCCGGTCTGGCCGACCTGATCGGAGTGCGGCCTGTAGCCGGCGTCCACGGCCGCGCGCGAAGCGCCGACCGCTGCGTTCGGCAGCGACGCCGCGAGTTTTTCGATGATGCCGAAGTTCTCGGCGCTTTTGAGGGAGCGTCCGCCGGAAACCACGATGTTGGCCTCGGTGACGTCGAGTTTCGCGGTCGCGCTCTTGACGAGCTCCTTGACGGCGCTTTTGAGCGCGCCGAGATCGAGCGGGAGCGCCGTAATCGCCGCGGTCGCGCCCGCGGCGGTTGGCCCGATCGAAAGCGCATTGGGCCGCACGGTCGCGAAATACGGCGCGCCTCCCGTGAATTCGACGTCGGCCAGCGCTTTGCCCGCGTAAATCGGCCGCGTCGCATTGAGCTTGTCGCCTTCGATTTTCACTTTCGTGCAGTCGCTTGCGAGCCCGACGCCCAAAATCGCGGCCACGCGCGGAGCGAGATCTTTTCCCTGGTCGCTTGCGCCCATCAGAATGATCGCGGGGTTCACGGTTTTGACGGCGGCGGCGAAAAGTTTTCCGTACGCTTCGTTGGAGTAAAACTTCACGGCATCGCCCTGCGCGGCAAGGACGCGCTTGGCGCCCATCCCGGCAAGTTCGGCGGCGAACGCCTCGATCCCGCTGCCCGCGATGAAAGCCACGGGCTCGGCGCCTGACCGCGCGGCTTCCGCGATCAGTTCGTGCGTGACCTTCTTGATTTTTCCGTCTTTGTGTTCGGCGTAGATGAGAACGGTTGCCATGGTCAGATCACCTTCGCTTCTTCGCGCAGCAGGCGCACGAGCTCTTTTGACTGCGTGTGCGCGTCGCCCGGTATCTTCTTGCCGGCCTGCTTCGGCGGCGGGAGCTGAAAGTTCTTAAGCCTGATCTTGCGGTCGGCGTCGGTCACGCCGAGGTCGGCGAGTTTGTACGCCTTGATTTCTTTTTTCTTGGCCTTCATGATGTTCGGAAGCGAGGCGAAGCGCGGCTCGTTCAACCCCTTTTGAGCGGCGATGAGGCAGGGCTTCGTGAGCTCGATGATCTCAAGCGTTCCGCCCTCGGTCTCGCGCTTGAGCGTCACGCTGGATGCTCCGTACTCCGCCGAAACCGCCGCGGTGACGTAGGGAATTTCAAGAAACGTCGCGAGAAGCTGGCTCACCTGGGCGCAGTCGTCGTCGACGGCCTGTTTGCCGGTGAAAACAAGGTCAACCGGCGTGGATTCCTTGCGGATCGCGCCTGCGAGCGCCTTGGCGGCCTGAAAGCTGTCGATGTCTTCGGGCGTTTCGATCCAGACGGCGTTATCGCAACCCATCGCGAGCGCCGTGCGAATCGTCTCGTGTACGCGCTGAGGCCCGGCGCTGACGACCGTGACGGTTGAGCCCGCGTTTTTTTCTTTCACGCGGAGCGCCTCCTCGACGGCGAGCTCGTCGTACGGACTCATGATCCACTTGATGCCGGCGGCGTCGATGCCGCTTGCGCCGGCGTTGATCTTGATCTTGGTTTCGGTCGCGGGGACCTGCTTGATGCAAACGTAGATGTTCAAGGCTCACACCTTTCTGGTTTAATTAGTATTTTTACCAGCGGCGCGAGGTTATGTCTAAATAATCTTGGGAGAGTCTCAGAAATTGACGAGGCCGATTTCAAGAACGTCAGTCATCGAGAAAATTCCAACCGACTCTTCGTCAGCGCTCTTGGAGGCCCAGGCCGCCGCTGAAATCGCGCCATGCGCAAAAACGGAGCGGTTCGTGGCTTCGTGCACGATGACGAATCGGTCGCTGGGACCCACGATTTCGAATTCGTGTTTTCCTACGACGTCTCCCTCTCGAACGCTCGTGACGCTGACGGGAACCTCGGCGGCCATGAGTTTTTCGGAAACCGACTTCGCCGTCCCGCTCGGGGCGTCTTTTTTCCGCGCATGATGGGTTTCTTTGATCGCGACGAGATATCCGTATTTTTTCAGAATCAGGGCGGACTTCTCGATCCAGTTCGCTACAAGCGTCATTCCCGCCGAAAAATTCGGCGCCATGACGACGCACGCCTGCTCGGCGTAACGCTGAACGTCGCCGAGCTCGGCGTCGTTCCAGCCGGTGCACCCGATGACGTACGGGATTTTCTGTTTTTTTCGCATGAGCTGGCCGAGAAAAGCCGTGGTGGCTTTCGGCGCGGAAACGTCCAGAACGACGTCTGAGTTCGCGACGGCCTTGTCGAACTCGAGCGTGTTTTGGCGATTGATGAGCGCGCTGAATTCGACCCGCGGCTCGTGGCTTGCCTTTCCGGTCTCCTGGATAAGCTTCCCCATTCGCCCGGTCGCGCCGATCAACAGGATTCGAAGCGGTTTAGACACGTAGTTCCTCTCTCGGACGGTCTTCTTTCAGGTGCGGCAGAAGCGCGTCCCAAACCGCCTTTAGCTTTGCGGCGTTTTCCGGCGAGAGCGGGGCGAGCGGCGGTCTCACGATAGAAGCCGTCTTACCAATATAAGAAAGAATCTGTTTTAGGGGAACAGGATTTGCTTCAATGAAAAGGTTTCGAAGCAGCGGATGGAGTTTTTCAAACAATGCGAAACCCGCTCCGGTGCGTCCTTCGTTCCAGTTCTCGAAAATCATTCTCATGCAACCCGGCACGACGTTGCTTGCGACGCTGATCATGCCGTCGCCGCCCATGGCCAAAAACGGCCAGAACGTGGGGTCATCGCCCGAGAGAAAATAAAACGCCCGCTTCGTTTCTTGGCGGACGGCGGCGCGCATCCTCATGAAAAGGTTCAGGTCACCGCTGGCTTCTTTGATGCCGGCGATGTTGGGGTGCATTGCCAGTTTCGCAACCGTCGCTGGCGCGAGCGAAACGCCGGTTCGACCGGGAACGTTATAAAGAATAATCGGAACTTTCGAGGCGTCGGCGACGAACTGGAAGTGACGCTCAAGGCCCGCTTGCGAAGGCTTGTTGTAATAGGGCGTGACGACAAGACAGGCGTCGACGCCGAGTTCCGAGATTTGCGCGGTGAGCTCGCAGGTTTCGCGCGTGTCGTTCGTTCCCGTTCCCGCGATGACGGCGGTTTTTCCTTTGGTCGGAGCGCAGGCCTTGACGGCGCTTCGGATGAGTACCAGTTTTTCCTCGTTCGAAAGCGTGGGGCTTTCGCCCGTCGTGCCGCAAGGCACGACGCCGTGCACGCCAGCCTTGAGCTGAGCCGTTAGAAGGCCTTCCCAGGCATCCCGGTCGATCGCCCCTTCGGAAGTGAAGGGTGTGGCAAGTGCCGTGTAGATTCCCTTAAAGCAATTCTCTTTCGACAAGATCCGCATAAGTTTCTCGCTCCCTGATAACACGATACCTCGCGCCTTCGACAAGAACTTCGGCCGCGCGCGGGCGGGCGTTGTATTGGCTCGACATGCTCATGGCGTACGCTCCGCAGTTCGAGATCGCGAAGAGCGACCCCGGCGACGGTTCGGCGAGCAGCGCGCCGGATTCGAACGCGTCGGCGCTTTCGCAGACCGGGCCGACCACGTCGAAACGTTTCTGGTGCGCCCGCGCGGCGCGCTCGACCGCGAAAATCGGATGAACCGCGCCGTAGAGCGCCGGACGCGCG
Source organism: Deltaproteobacteria bacterium (assembly GCA_016186905.1). Classification (GTDB taxonomy): domain Bacteria; phylum Bdellovibrionota; class UBA1018; order UBA1018; family UBA923; genus JACPKS01. The sequence goes on along the minus strand of JACPKS010000082.1, from coordinate 3,383 downwards.
AGATCGTTCATCGCGGCGTCGACGACGAGAAACGATCTTCCCGATGACGCGCTTGCGCCGCGCGGGCCTGCGCCGCGCTTTTTTACCGAGACCGCGCTCGTGAGCAGAATCGCGGTGGGCCCCAAGATCGCGCGGCCAGGCTCGATGCCGAGCGCGAAGTTTTTTCCGCGAAAAACCCTTCGGATGAGCGATGCGTAACGCTCGAGCGAGAGCGTTTTCTCTCCGGCATAGGAAATTCCGAGCCCGCCTCCGAGATCGAGATGCGTCGCATCGAAGGGCGCGCGCGCGGTTTCTTCGAGCAGCTTTCTCCAGGCCTGTTCAAGCGGTTCCGCGCTCGTGATCTGGCTTCCGATGTGGCAGCTCAAGCCGCACACCCGCACGCGGCGCAGCCGCGGGATGACGCGATACACCTCCTCGAGCTCTCCGCGCGAGAGGCCGAACTTGTTTCCGCGAAGGCCGGTCGAGATGTGCGGATGCGTTTTAGGATGGATATTGGGATTGATCCGCAGCGCCGCTTTGGTTTTGATGCCCTCACGATAGGCGATGCGCTCGATCGTCAGAAGCTCCCCGAGCGATTCGACGTTGAAGAGGTGGATGCCGGCCTTGAGCGCTTCGAGAATTTCGCCTTGAGTCTTTCCCACTCCGGAGAAAACGATTTTCTTCGGGGAAATGCCCGCGAGCCCCGCGCGGAAGAGCTCGCCGCCGCTTACGATATCGGCGCCGCAGCCGGCCTTTCCCAGGAGCCGCAGAACATGGATGTTGCCGCACGCCTTCGCCGCGAAATAGATCGCGCAATCCGGAATCAGGCGCCTGAGCCTGCGCACGCGCTCTTCGATTGCGCGTTTGCTGTAGACAAACGTGGGCGTGCCGATCCGCGCCGCGATTTCCGTGAGCGGCACACGCTCGCAGCGAAGCTCGGATCCCCTTCCCGCGCGGCTGTAGACGAATCCTTCGGCTGGAATTTTCATTCGCGCGCTCATTCGCCGGTTTTTGGCGCGCCTTGATTCCGCTGTTTCTCGGCCTCGAGTTGCCGGTTGCGTTCATCGATCGCCGCGCGCTGGCGTGCGCGTTTTGCCTCGCGCTCGCGCTCAAGTTCTTCCTCGCGAAGCTGTTCGGCCTTCGAGAGCGGCGGAAGAGGCGGCGCCTTCACGCCGCACGATTGAAGAACCGCGCATGCGCAGACGGCGAGAGCCGCCGCGAGGAGAAGCTTTCGCATGTTGATGAACGTATCAGAATTTCAGCACGATGCCGACGCCGAAGAGGTCGAGGCCGTATTCGATGCGAAGAGCCCATCCGGGGCCGAAGGCGAGCATCGTTCCGAGCCCCAGCGCGGGCTGGGTTTTGGCGAGGGCGGCGGCATCCGCTTCATCGAATTTGGTACTTGGCGCGACGATGTTAAGCATCGCGCCTCCGTACGCGTAGAGTGAGAAATATGGTCCGAAAAGCAGGCTGTAACGAAGGGTTGGAATTACGGGCGTAATCGTGACGCCGTCGGTGGGAACGCGAAAACTTGAAATTGAATAGTAAAAGACTCCGATTTCCGCGGTAAACATGTCCTGAAGCGTTCTTTTGCTCGCGAAGATGCGTTTGCCGAAGTTGTACCCGTAGCGCAACCCAAATGAGCTGTAGTTCGTATACTTGTAGTCTTTATCCACGTTCCGGACCGATGCGTACAGCACGGTCAGCGCTCCGGCGGACGGGTCGAGCTGCTGCATCTCATCCGAGAACGGATCGTAGTAGGATTCGTCGTCGAGACGCTCGAGGCCTTCCTGCGTGAGGTCGTCGCCGTCTTTCGTGAAAAGGCGCTCAGGTTCGTCCTTGCCATTCTTTTCCGCGTCCGGCTTCTTCTCGGGTTTGACCGGCGGCGCGGGCGCGGGAATGCCGCGGTCGAGCTCGGTGTCTTCGGGGCTTACGTCTTGCGAGAGGTCTTCTTCGGTGACGGGCTCGCCGGGTTCGCCCATGCGTTTTTCGCGTTCCCTGACGAGGGCCGCGACCTTGTCGCCGAGTTTTCGCAGCGCTCGATATTCCTCGCCGACGCGCGGAGCCTCGAATGGCATGATGATTTTCGCCGCGAATTTTCCGCTGTAACGCTTAAGAACGCGCACGGCCGCGATTTCCTTTTGGCCGGATTTCAAGAGCAGGATTTTTCCGGTCTTGGGTTTGGCTCCGCCGACTTCCTCAAGAAGCAAGACCCGTCCGGAACGGCTCGTCTTGTCGAGGCGGACGCGGAACTCTTCCGCTTCGATGGGCTTGATCTCGGCGAAGGTTTTTTTAGCGGGAAACAACGCGAGGAAGGCGAGGCCGCAGGCCAGCAATGCCGCTTTGACTTTCGCGGGCCCGTCCGCTTTAATCATTTCCGAAATTATGGCGAAATTTTCAATGCCGGACAAGCTCAATCTCGGCCGACTCCCGACGCCGATCCAGCCGCTTCCGAAACTCTCGAACACGGTGTCGAAGTTCGGGGAAGTGAACCTCTTCGTGAAGCGCGACGACCTGTCTCATGGGCCGGCGGCCGGCAACAAGATCCGCAAACTCGAGTTCCTGTTTGCCGACGCGCGCCGCAGGAGCGCGAAAACAGTAGTGACCTGCGGGAGCGAGCAGAGCAATCACGCGCGCGCGACGGCGATCCTCGCGCGGGAGCTGGGGTTTGAGTGCGCGCTTTTTCTCAAAAAAGCGAGCGAGGGCGTTCCGCCGATCGAAGGGAACCTGCTGCTCGATCATATGTGCGGCGCCACGGTCAACATCATCTCGGCCGCCGAGTACGACGATATCGCGAGGGTCTATCGTTCCGCGCAAGAGCTCTACCGCAAGCGCGACGGAAAACTTCCATATCTCATTCCTGAAGGCGGAAGCAACGACATCGGCGCGCTCGGTTACTGCGCGGCTTTCGAGGAGATCGCCTCCCAGACCGCTAAAAACGGCCTGCCCGCGCGGTTCGATTCGATCATCACGGCGAACGGCTCGGGCGGCACGCACGCCGGCCTTCTGCTCGGGCGCAACCTCGCGGGATGCGACGACGGCTGCGAGATCGTGACCTTCAACGTTTTGCGGACCGCGGAGGAAATGTCGGAGCGGGTGAAAAAAATCATGATCGCCGCGATCCAGAACCAGCGCATGCCGATCTCGTTCATGCCGGCCGATATCCACGTGATCGACGGCTACGTCGCGCCGGGATACGCGAGAGCGAACCCCGAGCTCTACGATTTCATCGTGCGCGTCGCGCGCGAGGACGGATTGCTGCTCGACGCGACGTACACCGGAAAAGCGCTGTACGGCCTGGTGACCGAGCTTACGGCCTCGCCCGAGCGTGCGAAACGATTCGGTAAAAACGTGCTCTTCATCCATACGGGGGGGCTTCCGTCGCTTTTCGCGCACACGGCGGG
>JACPKS010000079.1 GCA_016186905.1 Deltaproteobacteria bacterium | reverse complement strand
GCCGACCTACTTTTCGTGGTGTGGTGCGGCGTAAAAAGTAGGCAGCCACCTTTTTACGCCGCACCACACCACGAAAAGTAGGTCGGCACCTTTTAGCAGCCACCTTATTTTAGAAAATCGGATATGTCGCGTAAGCACTCGCGAGCGCGTTTGCGCCAGGAAAAAAGATGGAAACCGTGGTGCTCGCCCGCGTACTGCTTTAAGGAAACCGGATGCGCGAGCTTGCGCAAGGCCGCATCGAGTCGAAGCGAGTCGCTGATGACCGGGTCGGCCGCTCCTGCCGGGATAAAAATCTCCGGAAAATTTTCGGGGAGCCGTGCTCCGCTCTCGGCAACACGCTCAAGCACGACGAGCGGGTCGGCGAGATCCCAGTCCGTCGATTCCGCTGAGATGGAGGGCGGCAGATAAGACTTCCGAATGATTCGCATGCGCTCGTATACCCACGTCGGAACGCGCGCGTCGTCGAGAAAACGCTCGACGTTGGAAACCTGAAGATATCCGCACGCCAGCACCGCTTTACGGGGTTTGACGGGGAGGCTTTCGAGAGCGCGCGCGCTCGCGTTCGCGCCGAGGCCGAACGCGCCGAGCGAGAGCGCGAGCGCCAGGTTCGCCCCGGCGGATTCGCCGGCCACGGAAAGGCGTGACAGATCGCCGCCGTATTCTTGGGCGTGCGCGATGACCCATCGGTACGCATCAACCGCGTCTTCCAGCGCAGCGGGATAAGGATAGCGGGGAGCCAGGCGGTAGTCGACGTTGAAGACGAGATGGCCTCGCTTGGCGAGCGTTGCAGCGACGAGCGCGTGGCTTTCTTTCGAGAAAATGCGAAAACCGCCGCCGTGAAAGTGGATGACGACGGGGTATTTCGCGGGCGTGCCGGGGTGTTTGGGCGGAAAATAGATGTCCAATCGTTTCGTCCGCGATTCCCTTCCGTTTTCCGCCCGCCCGTATTCAGTATTTTGAATCACGGATGCACGGCGGACTTGAATCGCGGCTTTTCCCAGGACTCTTGCCGTCGCGGACATGGCCTTGAATCCGAAATCCACGAGCCCGCTGCGCAGGGAATTGTAGCGTCGTGCCGTCATCCGCGCGCCTTTCCGCGGCGCGCGCGTATTTCCGTGTGGTTGTCGCGCGCGTGTTCTGAACGCGAGCTTTTTCCGACGAGACGGCTTAATCCTACCGGTGTCACACCAAGGTAAGACGCGATCTGGTATTGCGGCACTTTCCTGGCGTACTCGGGAAATTCGCCCACGAACGCGTCGTAGCGCTCGCGTGCCGAAAGCTGCAAGAACTCGAACTCCCGCTGAAGTTTTTCGAGATAAAGTCCTTCGGCGATTTTGCGCCCGACGGCTTGCCAGCACGCATGCTCTTCGTAAAGCGAAACCAAGCGCGGGAACTCCGCCGCGAAAACGCGCGAGTCCTCGGTGGCGACGACGTAGGTCAGCGAGGAACGGCCAAGCAGCATCTCGGCGTACGGCCCGATGAAGCTCCACGGTCCGCGGAAAGCCTTCGTGTATTCCTTGCCCTCGCCGTCTTGATAGTAGAGGCGAAAAAAGCCGGAGCGCACGACGGCGAAATGCCGCGGCTCCTCGCCGGCGCGCGCGAAAAACTCGCCTTTGCGAAGCGCGCGTTCGGCGAACATCATTCCGGCTTTTTCCCATTCTCCGGCGGGGATGGGATGAAGGCGGCTTAAGAACCCGTGAAGCTCGGGGTAACGCATGGAAAAAGCCTACTTCAGGAGATCTTTTTCCGCCGCTGCAAAATGCCGGTACACGAGCCGGTCGGCAAGCCCTGGGAAAAAACGATTCAGAAGGATCGTGAGATGCCCTTGTCTTGTCAGCACGAGGTCGCGCTTGCGCGCGCGCACCGCCCGCATAATGCGCTCGCCGACTTCGTCGGCGGTCATGTGGCGCTCGTTCCGGCGCGGGTCGAGTACTTGCGCCGCATCGCCTGCCGCGCCAGCAGAGGCGCGGATTCCGGTCGACGTAAATCCCGGGCAAACGACGAGCACGTGCGCGCCGGTGCGCAGGATTTCGGTGCGGAGACTTTCGAAAAAACCCTGTACGGCGAACTTCGCGGCGGAATAGCCGGTTCTGCCCGGAATTCCGCGCCGGCCCGCGATCGACGAGATGCCCACGATCGAGCCGCGGGATTCGAGGATGTGCGGGAGCGCGTACTTCGTGCAATAAAGCGTGCCGTTGAAACAGACGCGCATGACTTTTTCGACGACTTCCGGCGTGGTGTCGGCCAGTTTCGCCCGCATCGTGATGCCCGCGTTGTTGACGAGGACGTCGAGCCGGCCGAAGCGTTCGACCGCGGTCTCGACGAGGCGAGAACAGTCGCTTTTGTCGGTGACGTCGGCGCGAACTCCGAGCGTTTGCGCTCCGGTCGCGGAGGCGATCTCTTCAGCCGCCGCGCCAAGCGCCGGCTCGTCGATGTCGCCGATGACGACGCGGGCGCCCTGGCGTGCGAACGCCATCGCGGTGGCTTTGCCGATGCCGGCCGCGGCCCCGGTGATGACGACCACTTTGTCGCGAAAGGCGTGCGCCCTCATCCCTTACCTATATCGCGGTCGCGCGCGCGAGGAATTAACCGTGGTTAAGGATAAACGCAGAGCAATGTCAGGCCTAAAAATAAATTTCGCATGCAGCCAATGTAACATCTTCGGCGCTTTGGAACAAAAAGTGCCCAAAAAGTGCCGGGGTTCGGGCGAGGTTTGCGCACGCGACATTTTCTTCAAACCCGGAAAATATCGGTCAACACGGCAAGTTAGACTGAAATTTTCACGAAATATCGCTCGATGATTTACGGAAAACCATAATATGTGAATTTAAAATAATACTGAAAAACGCCGATTCACTACATGTCATGATTCGACACCACTTCCTTGTTTTTTTCGTCGGTGAGTTGAAATTCGCTTTGCGGCTCGAATTTGTCGAGCGCGTCGTGCATGCCGTGGAAATCACGCCGCTGCCCGGCGCATCATCCGATTTTCTCGGCGTCATCAACGTTCACGGCTCCATCGTACCCGTCGTGAATTTTCGCGCGCGTCTCGGCCTTGCATCGCGCGAAATCAGGCTGGACGACCGCCTACTGCTCGTGCACGGCGCCGAAAAGACGTGGGCCTTCGCGGTCGACGCGGTCGCGGGCGTCATCGAACCGCCCCCATCTGAAATCCTTTCCGCCGGATCGATCGTGCCATCAGACGCCGCGGTCGAAGGGCTCATACGTCTGCCCGACGGTGTTCTTCTGATCGGCGATCTCGAACGTCTTTTTCCGGGCGAGGCGGCATGAAACCCGGCGAGAACGCGTTGCTAAAGCTGCTTCCGGTTGTTTCGGACCTGTTGACCGAGCGGACGGGTCTCCGCTTTCCGCCGGAGCGCTGGGATGAGCTGGCCGGTGCGCTCATGTCGGCCGCGCGCGAGCACGGACTTCGGGACGCCGAGGATTTTGCCGGCCGCATCGTCGCGGATCCGGCCCGGGCTCGCGCGATCGAAGACCTCGCGCAGCGCCTGAGCGTGAACGAAACCTATTTTTTTCGCGAGCCGGAGACATTCGCGGCGTTTGAGGGGAAAATTCTCGGCGTCTTGCAGGCCGAAAGAACGGGGAAAGACGGGAAGCGCCTCAAAATCTGGAGCGCGGGATGTTCCACGGGCGAGGAGCCGTATTCGATCGCGATCGCGCTTTGGCGTTGCGTCCCCGATCTGAAAGACTGGCAAGTCACGCTTCTCGCCTCGGACCTTAACGTTTCGAGTCTCGAAGCGGCGCGCGCCGCGCACTACGGGGAGTGGTCGTTTCGCCAGGCGCCCGACTGGCTCGGAAAAACGTATTTTCAGAGGCTTGGAAACGGGCGCTATGCGCTTCGCGCCGAGATTCGCGGCATGGTGGAGTTCTTCAGGCTCAATCTCGTCGCCGACGCGTATCCGAATCCGGTCCAGCTTACCGACGACGTTGACGTGATCTTTTGCCGCAACGTCTTGATGTATTTCAGCGCTGCCGCCGCAGCGCGGGTTGTCGACGGGTTTTGCCGCGCGCTTCGGCCCGGCGGGTATCTGATCGTGGCTCCCGCCGAAGCTTCCATGCGAATTTTTTCGGAATTCGAAACGGTGAATCTGGACGGCGTGACGCTGTTCCGAAAACCCTCGGCAGCCCGCGCGGTAAAAAGGAGCGCGTAGGATGGACGACAAGACAAAAAATATCCTTAAGCGAAGGGCGGCAGCGCTTGCGCGCCCGCAGGTGGAGCCGCGGCCGGCATCCGAGTTCGTCGAGACGCTCGAGTTTCGGCTGGGTGCCGAGAGGTTCGCCGTGGAAACGTCGTTCGTGCGCGAGGTCTACCCGCTCAAGGAAGTCACGCCTCTGCCCGGAACGCCGGATTTCATCCTCGGCGCCATGAACGTGCGCGGCCAGGTGGTGACCATCAACGATCTCGCGCGATGGCTTGAGCTCCCCGAAAGCGCCCGGACCGCGGGGTCAAAGGTGCTCATCTTGCGCGACGGCGAGATGGAATGCGGCTTTCTCGCCGACGAAGTCGTGGGGATGCGGGCCATCGCGTGCGACGAGCTTGAAGAGACGCTCCCCACCCTGACGGGGATCCGCGCGGAATGCCTCAAAGGCGTGACCCGGGACCGAACGGTTCTGCTGGACGCGGGCAAAGTTCTCGCCAGTCCTAAACTCATCATCGGAGGCAAACAATGAATTGGATGGCGAACTGGCGGACGCGATCGAAACTCTTGTTCGGATTCGGGGTGATCCTTGTTTTTTTCGTCGTCGTGGTCTTCACCGCGTACGGAACGATCGTGATGGCGCAGAATTCACAGAAAAAGTTTTTGGAAGAAGACTATTACGCCGGCCAAAGGCTTTCGGAAATCCGCGCATTTCTCAATCACCAGAGAGTCGGGCTGCTTCAGATGCTTTTCATGAAGGATCCGGCGGCCAAAAGCCGAGCGATAGAGGATATCCGCGAGGCTACGCGCATCATTCAGGAGAAACTCAACGAGGCATTCGAACGTGTCGGCCAGGATGCCCTATTTGGCCCGAAACTTTTGGAGGTGAGAGCCGCTTACAAAGAATTCGCGGAGATCAGGGATGCCCAGGTCATTCCGTTAATCGAGCGGAAAAAGTTCTCCGAGGCGGAGAAACTTGTGATGGGGATGCAGCTGGCGCGCTACGGGAAGCTTCGCGACGGGTTGCTTGAGATCTTCAACGCGATCGAGGCGAGAGCGAAGGAAAACGTTGGCGCTTCGAATAAATCAGCCGCGTTTTCCGAAAAAATATTCATACTGACCGGGATCGCGGCGTTTCTTGCGGCGATCCTCCTCGGCTTCGCGCTTGAGCGCGGCATCGCCAATCCGCTTCGCGCGATTTCGGAAGCCGCCGAAACGATCGCGGCCGGCGATTTCACCGTGAAGATGCCGCCGCATGAGCGCCGTGACGAGATCGGAACGCTCTCGCGCACGTTCAAGACCATGGTCGAGAATCTCCGCGTCGTGACCCAGCAAATCAAGGAAGGAGCCGGCGTTCTGGCGGCTTCTTCCGGCGAGATCCTCGCGGCGACGACGCAGGTCGCGTCGAGCGCCACCGAAACGGCCACGGCCGTGAGCCAGACGACGGCGACGGTGGAAGAGGTGAAGCAGACGGCGCAGCTCTCGAACCAGAAGGCCAAGCACGTCTCGGAGAGCGCCAAAAAAGCCGTGGAAATCTCGCAAAGCGGGCGCAAGGCGGTCGAGGAGTCGATCGGCGGGATGACTCGGATTCGCGAGCAGATGGAGAGCATCGGTGAAAGCATCATGAAGTTAAGCGAGCAGAGCCAGGCCATCGGCGAGATCATCGCGTCGGTGGGGGATCTGGCCGAGCAGTCGAACCTGCTCTCGGTGAACGCGGCGATCGAAGCCGCCAAAGCCGGCGAGCAGGGCAAGGGCTTCGCGGTCGTGGCGCAAGAAGTTAAAGCGCTGGCTGAACAATCCAAACAAGCCACGGCTCAGGTGCGGACGATGCTCGGCGAAATCCAAAAAGCCACGAGTGCCGTGGTGCTGTCGGCCGAACAAGGGAGCAAGGCCGTGGAGCTTGGAATGAGACAGGTGACGCAGTCGGGAGAGTCGATCCGGGCGCTCTCGGAAAGTGTCGCGGACGCGGCGCTTGCGGCGACCCAGATCGCGGCATCGAGCCAGCAGCAGTTCGTGGGCGTCGATCAGGTGGCCTCGGCGATGGAAAGTATCAAGCAGGCGAGCACGCAAAACGCCGCCGGCACGAAACAGGTCGAGACGGCCGCGCAGAACCTCGCGCGGCTTGGCTCGAATCTCAAACAACTCGTCGAGCGGTTCAGGGTATGAAGCCGATGGAAAAAACAGACGAGGAGTTCCTGGAAAAGCTGCTCGAAACTTTCCGTGCCGAAGCCGAAGATCACCTTCGGACGATCGCCGTCACGCTTACGGCGCTTGAGCAGTCGCCCGAGCCTGAGCTTAAGGCGAAGCTTCTTGAGACGCTTTTTCGCGAGGTTCACAGCCTTAAGGGGGCCGCGCGCTCGGTGAACCAACCGGATCTTGAAAAGGCTTGTCAGGCCTTCGAAAGCGTCTGCGCGAATCTCAAGGCGGGAGCGACCGCGCTCACCCGCGAGCTCTTCGACCAGCTCCATCGTCGCGCCGACCAGCTGGCCTCTCTCGTTCACGACGGGGAAAAACAGCCGGCCGCTTCTTTGCCCGCGTGTCGCGCGGGCGAGCACCCGCCGCTTGAGCTCGTTCATACCATGGCCGACGCGCTCGCGAAGACGGTGCGTATCCCCGCCGCGCGCCTTAACGCCATCCTGCTTCAGTGCGAGGAAATGCGCTCGGTCGGCCTGGGGATGGGGCAACGCGCCCGCGAGCTGCGCGCGCTCGGGGAAAGTGTTGCGGCCTCGCGCAGGACGTGGGAAAAAGAGCGGCCGGAGCTCCGTCCGTTTTTCCGGAATCTTTCGGATGGGATTTCAAGCGCGGTCAAGGCGGTGGAGCGCGAGCAGCGCGCGTTTCGCGGCATGCTCGAGACGTTGCTCGACGACGTTCGCAAGGCGCTGATGCTTCCCGCCTCTTCGCTCCTGGAGATGTTTCCGAAACTCGCCCGCGATCTTTCGAACGCGCAGGGCAAGCGAGTCGATCTTATCGTGCGCGGCGGTGAGGTCGAAATCGACCGCCGCATTCTCGAGGAGATCAAGGATCCGCTGATCCATCTCGCGCGCAACGCGATCGACCACGGCGTTGAGAAGCCCGAGGCGCGGCAGGCGGCCGGCAAGCCTCCGGCCGCAAGCCTTGCCATCACGGTGTCGGCGAAAACGCGGGATCAGGCGGAAATCGAGGTCATCGATGACGGCGCCGGAATCGACCGCCACGCGCTCGTCGAGAGCGCGGTCAGGGCCGGGTTGCTTTCCCGCGAAAACGCCTCGGGTTTGAGCAGCCAAGAAGCTTTTTCGCTGGTGTTCCGTTCGGGCGTTTCGACGGCGGCGGTCGTCACCGACCTTTCCGGCCGCGGCATCGGGCTTGCGATCGCAAAGGAGAAGGCCGAGCGTCTGGGCGGCGTGATTACGGTCGAGAGTCGCGAGGGCAAGGGGACGGCGTTTCGCATCGCCCTTCCGGCCACGCTCGCCACTTTTCGCGGAATCCTGGTTGAGTCGCGGGGAAGGCCGTTCGTCATTCCCACCGCGAATGTCGAACGCGTGCTTCGGGTCAAGCGGGAAGACGTCAAAACGGTCGAGGGTCGCGACACGATTCCGTTCGACGGCGGAGCGGTGGCGTTCGTCCGGCTCGATGAGGCTCTTCGGTTGCCGGCAGCTGCCGCCGCGTCGGATCTCGCGCTTGCGGCGGTTCTTCGCGTCGGGCAGCGGCGCATCGCCTTCGGCGTCGACGGCATTCGCGGCGAGCAGGACGTTCTCGTCAAGCAGCTCGGACGTCAACTCAAGAGCGTGCCGGGAATCTACGGTGCCACGGTGTTGGGCGACGGAAGCGTCGTGCCGATCCTGCACGTGCCGGATTTAATGAAGTCCGCTGTGGAGGCTCGCGGATGATTAGAGTTCTCATCGTCGAGGATACTCCCACCGCGCGCGAACTGCTCGTGCGGGTTTTCGGCACCGACCCCGAAATCGAGCTTGCCGGAGTCGCGCGAAACGGACTCGAGGCGGTCGAGATGGCGCGTGAGCGGCGGCCCGACGTCGTGACGATGGACATCCACATGCCGAAGATGAACGGAGTGGAAGCGACCCGCGAAATCATGCAAACCTGCCCCGTTCCGATCGTCATCGTGAGCGGAAGCCTCGACCAAACCGAAGCCCGCGGGGCGTTCGAGGCGATGGAGGCCGGGGCGCTCGCCGTGATCGAACGGCCGGTGGGGGTGAGCCATTCCGGGTTCAAAGCGGAAGCCGAAGAGCTCATCCGCACCGTCAAACTGATGTCGGAGGTCAAGGTCGTGCGCCGGTGGAACGCAAGCCGCCTGAGCGGCGCGGCTGCGCCAGGTGCCGCGTCCCAGGTCTTGCGCGCGCGATCGCCTCGCGTCCAACTCGTCGCGATCGGCGCGTCGACCGGAGGCCCGGTGGTGATTGAAACGATCCTTCTCAATCTTCCGAGAAGTTTTCCGGTTCCCATCCTCGTCGTGCAGCACATGGCCACCGGCTTTGTTCAGGGTTTCGTCGAGTGGCTGGGCCACAGCACCGGGTTTTCGGTTCACGTCGCGGCCCACGGCGAACTTCCGCGGGGCGGCCACGCGTACGTCGCGCCGGACGGGTATCATCTGGGTGTCGCGCCCGATGGATGCCTGACGCTGAGCAATCTGCCCGCCGAATACGGCCTGCGGCCCTCGATTTCGTACCTTTTTCGCACTGTAAGCCAAGCGTACGGCGAACGCGCCATCGGAATTCTTCTCACGGGGATGGGAAAGGACGGCGCGCGCGAGCTCAAGCTCATGAACGACCGCGGCGCGATCACGTTCGCGCAAGACAAGGAGAGCTCGGTCGTTCACGGCATGCCGGGCGAGGCGATTCGCGCGGGTGCGGCCACGTACGTGTTGCCGCCGCTTAAAATCGCCGAGATGCTCGCGGGTCTTGCGTGCGGCGGCGTGGAGGCGGCCGGTGGAAAATAACGCGGCGAAAATCCTCATCGTCGAGGACAGCGCGACACAGGCCGCGCGGCTTCGCCAGGTACTTGAGCGGCATGGCTATGCCGTCACGGCCGCGAAAGACGGGCTTGAGGCGCTCGAGGCGGCCGAGAGGATTTTTCCAGCCCTCGTGATCACCGACATCGTCATGCCCAGGATGGACGGCTACGAGCTCTGCAGCCGGCTCAAGGGGGACGTCGCGTTCCGGAACACGCCGGTTATTTTGCTGACTTCGCTTTCCGACACGACCGACGTGATCAAGGGCCTCGAGTGCGGAGCCGACAACCTGATCACCAAACCCTACGACGAGAAGTATCTTCTCTCGCGAATCGGCAGCGTGCTTGCGAACCGAAAGCTGCGCGAGGCCGACGGCGTGCACGTCGGAATCGACATCAACTTTCTCGGGCACCAGTATTTCATCAGCTCCGACCGCATGCAGATCCTCAACCTGCTGCTCTCCACGTTCGAAGCGGCGGTTCAGCGCAACCGCGAGCTCTTGAGCTCGCAAGACGAGCTTCGGGCGCTAAACAAGCAGCTCGAACAGAAAGTGCGCGAACGCACCGAAAAAGTGCGCGAGCAGGCAGCACTTCTCGACATCACGACCGACGCCGTCTTGGTGCGCGGGATGGACGACACGATCCAGTTCTGGAACCGGGGCGCCGAACTGCTTTACGGATGGGAGGCCCGCGAAGCGATCGGAAAGAAGCTTACCGAGCTTCTTTTCCGGGATCGTGCGGGCGAGTTGGATCAGGCCCTCCAGGCACTCAAAGAGAAGGGCGCGTGGTCGGGCGAGATCGACCAGACAGGCAAGGACGGCCGCCTGCTTAAAGTCGAGGGCCGCTACGCGTACGTGAAGGATGAGAGCGGCAAACCCAGCGCGGTTCTGATCGTCCACACCGACGTCACCGAAAAAAAGCGCCTCGAGGCGAGCTTCCTGCGCGCGCAGCGCATGGAAAACATCGGCACACTTGCGGGCGGCATCGCGCACGATCTCAACAACGTGCTGAGCCCCATTCTCTTGACGACGTCGGTTCTGCGCGAAACCAAAACGCTCGACGACGAAACGCGCCGTCTTCTCGTAATGATTGAGGGAAATATCGAGCGTGGCACGCGGATGGTGCGGCAGATTCTCACGTTCGCGCACGGAAACAACGGCAAGGCACAGCCGCTTCCCATCCGCCAGCAGATCCGCGACATCGAAGCGGTGATCCGTGAGACGTTTCCCAAAAACATCGAGATGCGCGTGCGGCTTGCCGCCGATCTCCTTCCGATCTTGTCGGAAGCCACGCAGTTCTATCAGGTGATCCTGAATCTCGCCGTAAACGCGCGCGACGCGATGCCCGAGGGCGGCGTGTTCGAGATCACGGCTCGCAATACGAAAGTCGACGCGGGTGTTGAACCACGCAGCGGCAAGGCGCACCCGGGGCAGTACGTCTTGATCGAGGTCAGCGACACGGGAACGGGGATGCCGGCGGAAGTTCTGGACAAAATCTTTGAGCCGTTTTTCACCACCAAGGCGCCGGGTAAAGGCACGGGCCTGGGTCTCTCGACGGTCGCGCGCATCGTCGCCGCGCACGGCGGTTTTCTCGACGTCTCTAGCACGCCGGGGAAGGGCACGACGTTCAAGCTATATTTCCGCGCGGCGCCCCAAGCTCCATCCCACGCGAAAATCACGAGGCATCGCGAGCTGCCCTTAGGCAGCGGTGAGCTGATCCTGATCGTGGATGACGAGGCGGCCATCCGCGATATCACTCGAGTCACGCTTGAAGCCCACCATTACAAGGTTTTGTGCGCGAGCGACGGGGCGGAGGCGGCCGCGATTTACTCCGAACATCCGCACGAGATCAGAGCCGTCATTACCGACATGGGGATGCCCTTCATGGACGGGCCGAATACCATCGCCGCGCTTAAAAAAATGGATCCCAAAGCGGAGATTATCGTGGCCAGCGGCACGCCGCGCGACGAAGTCGTCACCGGTGCGATACGCGATCCGGTCCGAGGATTTCTGCAGAAGCCCTATACCGCGGGTCAGTTGCTGAATCTCTTGCACGACGTGCTTAAGGGCTGATATTGAACTTCGGTACTCCCGGTCGGGCCGTAGCGCAGTTGGTAGCGCACTTGGTTTGGGACCAAGGGGTCGCTGGTTCGAATCCAGTCGGCCCGACCATTTTTTTAAGGTTTAATAACTCGTGATCTCCGTTGAATCTACATTCAAAGTGGAAGCAATTTTTTCAATGGTTGCCTTTCGTGGCTTCACTTCGCCGCGCTCAATTCGTCCAATCTCGCGGGCATCAATCTCAGAAAAATCCGTCTGCCGTAGCCCTTTTTGTAGACGCAAACGACGCAGACTGGCACCGAAGCCCTTCTCCTTCTTGGCAAGCTCGGCCTTGCGTGTTCGGCGATAGAGTGGGTCAAATTCGTAGAAAACAGCATCGGACGAAGCCTCATATTCCCCAAACTTCAGGGTCTGGCCATAATCATCAATACTGAAATTAGAAAAATCGGGCTTAACGCCGTCGCCGCTCGGACGAAATGTTGAAAGAGGGACGACGATGGAGTTTAGATCACCACGAACTAGCGTCACTGTATGAGTCATCTTGTCCACCTGGCCGCCGATGATATAGCGTTCTGGATTCTTGCCATTCAGCACTTCGAGCAACTGCTCAAATGGGAGCGATGATTCCTGTGAAATAATAATTGCGTCCTTAAACAGTGCTTCTAGCCAGCGCCTAATTTCAATGGGGGCGTCCGCGATCAGACAGAGTTTAACGTGTTTTCGCAATTCATTCTGTTGCTTATAAAAACTCTCATCAAGAGTATCAAAGGCACGAGTCAATGTTTCGAGCCCCTCTGTCACCCATAGAGAGTCGTCGTTCGTTTGAACGGCGGATTGTGCAAAGGCCTCCCAGCCAACGACTTTTGTTTTACGGGGGAGGGTGGCCTTGAAGCCTTCAATTCTGTTATTTTCGGCCAATACAAAAGTTTTCATTTCTCACCTTCCGAGTTCACAGGATTGTGCGGGTACTTGCTGTCCCACTCGGCAATCAAAGTTTCGAGATGTGTTTGCAGATGCTCGACCAATTCTTTGGGAACGGTCCTGACCGGCGGTTTCTTGTCGAGAAAGGCCTGCTCGCGAAGCCCCCAGCGCCAGGTTTCCTGCTTCTTCATGACGGAAACGTGGGGTGGTTCGGCCCGCTCCTTTTCCCGTATCTTTACTTTCCACCCTGCCTTCTTCAGTCCGTCGGATAGGTCTAGGCTGTAGGGCATCAAATGTCCTTTTATCCATAATTACATTATCGGACATTTAGCCGATAAAATCAAGATGCCAACAAGTCTAGTATTTACAGATGGTTATGTCCACAAAAACGCCTTGCCTAGGGACCGTGTTTTAACAAAGGCACTCAGGCGGCACCAGCGAGTACCTTTGTTAAAATATCTATTCCCACGTGGGCCTAATCAATGTGGCGTTTGCGGTCAGTCCTCCCTGGGACCAGGTGCTCTGAAGGCCGAGACCGGGGAAGCTTGATCACGCTATGCGGCCCGGTCGGTGTCGTCTCTCCCGCGCAAGACGACCTCTAGCCGACCACCGCAGGCTTCGGCGATCTTCCGAAGCGTCTGAAGCTCGTAGCGGTCGTAATCCGCGTTCTCGTACCGGCTGATCGCCGACGCGGTGGTCCCAGCCCGTTTGGCCAGGATTCGGGGGCTTGCGGATTTCCGACTTGATCCAACAACTGAATACGCGGTTCGAATGTACATAGCGGAGCTCCTTGGAGTTCGTATTGAGCTGAAGTACTCTGAGGCCTTCGCCATGACCAAGACACCTGAACGGCTGATCTACGACGTCCGCGCTCGTCGACGAGAAGACCGTACGATCGCACATGTAATGTCCTAAGGAGTGCCGCTAATCCTCCCAACCATGCAGAAACCTGCTTGGGAAGAAGGGTTCCCGCAAAAAATACCCAACTTAAAAAAGAAAGCGAAGCCGCTCTTGCAGTTCATCTCGAACGTCGCGGAACCCTTGGATCGTCTTGGGGTCGGCAAGCCCCCAATGAAGCCGATGGGCATTTCCGAAAAAGACCGGACACACTTGCTCGTCACAGAGCGTGATCACCGCGTCGACGGATGATGCGTCGATTGAATCCACGCCCTTGGAAAAGTGCTTCGAAATATCGATTCCGACTTCCCTGAGCGCGTCGATCGCAAGGGGATTGACCCGCGACGGCGCCGATCCCGCCGAAGACACCTGAACGCCAGACGGGGCAAGGCTTCTTGCGATACCTTCGGCCATCTGGCTGCGCGCCGAATTCGCCACGCATAGAAACAAGATGTGCTTTGGCCGCAGCGCCTTGAGAACAGCCGCCTCAGTCATCCACCGAGAACCAGCATGATCGGCTTCGAAGTATTTTTCGCGAATCCACAGCGCGACATTGACCAAGCCGATCAGGGCCGGCACTTCAACAAGCGGACCGATGACAGCCGCGAACGCCGCCCCGTGATTGATTCCGAAGGTTGCCACCGCCACGGCAATCGCAAGCTCGAAGTTATTCGATGCCGCCGTGAACGACAGCGACGCCGATTGCGGGTAAGGGGCGCCCGCCCGCTTGCTCAAGGCAAAAGAGACCAGGAACATCACCACAAAATAGATCAGCAGAGGAATGGCGATCCGAACGACATCGAATGGCAGCTGAACGATCATTTCGCCCTTGAGCGAAAACATCACGATAATTGTGAAAAGCAGCGAAATAAGCGTGACAGGACTGATCTTCGGCACAAAAACAGCGTGGTACCACGCCTTGCCGTTGGCCTTGACCAAGATGAGCCGCGTTAGCGCGCCGGCAAGAAACGGGATGCCGAGATAGATGAAGACGCTCTCGGCAATCTGGCCGATGCTGATGCTGACTTGAACGCCTTTCAGGCCAAACCAAGTCGGAAGAACCGTGATGAAAATGTAGGCAAATACGGAATAAAACAGAACCTGAAAAATGGAATTGAATGCCACCAATCCCGCGCAATACTCCGGGTCGCCCTCGGCCAGGTCGTTCCAGACGATCACCATGGCGATGCAACGCGCGAGCCCGATCAGGATCAAGCCGACCATGTACTCCGGGTAGCCGCGAAGAAAGATCACCGAGAGCGCGAACATGAGGGCCGGACCAATGACCCAGTTTTGCAGAAACGAGAGGCCAAGCACGCGAGTGTTCCTGAATACCCGGCCCATTTCCTCGTACCGGATCTTGGCTAACGGCGGATACATCATCAGAATCAGGCCGGCGGCGATGGGGATCGATGTGGTGCCGACGCTGAACTTGTTTAGAAACGGAACAATGCCGGGGAAAAGATAGCCCCAGCCAACACCGGTGGCCATTGCCAGAAAAATCCAGAGAGTGAGATAGCGGTCCAGGAAGGAGAGCCTGCTCGTGATGGTCCTATTGGGCATCGCCTTGTCTTCAATTATTGCATTTTCTTGCGCGCCATCGTTCAATAGAGAGCCTAGACCGCTTCGCGGCGGCCTTCCAGTCGAAAAAGGAGATCCTCATGAAAACGTTGTTTATCCTGAATGATCCCCCGTATGGAACCGAGAGAAGCTACAACGCCTTTCGGCTCGCGGGCGCGCTCTCCAAGCGCGAAGGCGAAGAGGTGAAGGTTTTCCTCATCGGTGACGCCGCATCGTGCGCCAAGAAAAATCAAATCGTTCCTCAGGGCTTTTACAACATCGAGCTGATGATCAAAACCGTGTCGCGCCACAAGGGCGTGGTCGGAGTCTGCGGCACCTGCATGGATGCCCGGGGAATCGCCGAATCGGAACTCATGGAGAGTACCAAAAGAAGCACGCTTGACGAGCTGACCGACTGGACGGTCTGGGCCGACAAGGTCATCACCTCATGAGCACCGTCTTGATTCTCGGTGGCGGTGTCGGTGGCGTGGTCGCGGCCGGTACCTTGCGAAAGCTTTTGCCGAAAGAGCACCGCATCATCGTCGTGGATCGGGAACAAAATCACCTTTTCGCGCCATCGCTTCTGTGGCTCATGATCGGAGACAGAAAATCTCAAAAGATCGCGCGTCCCCTGGCGCGGCTTAACCGCAAGGGTATTGAATTCGTTCAGGGAGAAACGGAATCGATCGACCCGGAGAAAAAAAGCGTTCGTGTGTCGGGCCGCGAACTTGCACGCGAACTTGCGGCGGATGCGCTCATCGTTTCGCTCGGAGCCGATCTTGTTCCCCAGGCGATTCCGGGTCTTAAAGAGGCGGGACAGAACATCTACACGCTCGACGGCGCGGAATCCATCTCGCGGAGTCTTTCCTCTTTTGCCGGTGGAAAGATCGTCGTCTTGACCGCTGCTCCGGCGTACAAGTGTCCGGCGGCTCCGTATGAGGCCGCGATGCTGATTGACTACCATCTGAAGCGGCTGGGAGTGCGGGCGAAAACCCGAATCGACCTCTATGCCGCCGAACCCGCGCCGATGGGAACCGCGGGCCCCGAAGTTTCGGCGGGCGTTCGACAAATGGTGGAGTCGAAATCCATTCAATACTTCCCGAATCATCAGGTAACCGAAGTCGACGCGGTGTCGCGGCGGATCAAGTTCGCCAACGGCGTGAACGCGGACTTCGATCTTCTCTTCTACGTTCCGCCTCATCGCGCGCCTGAGGTTGTAAAAAACGCGGGACTTCTGTCTGAGAGCGGCTGGGTTTCGGTGGATCGCCACACTCTCGAAACCAAATTCAAAGGCGTGTACGCGATCGGCGACGTTACCGCGATCCCCCTCAAAATGGGAAAGCCCCTGCCCAAGGCCGGAGTGTTCGCGCACGGACAAGCCGAAGTAGTGGCCCGCAACATCGCGGCCGAGTGGACCGCGCGAGGCGAAAAGCACCGCTTCGATGGCGTGGGTCAGTGCTTCATCGAAACCGGCGGTCATCGCGCGGGGATCGGAAAAGGCAATTTCTATGCCGAACCGACGCCACAGGTCGCGATCAAGCAGCCCGCGATTCGATGGCACCTTGCAAAAATCCTTTTTGAAAAGCAGTGGCTTTGGAAGTGGTTTTGATCTAATCAAGCCGTTGAATTCACTTGGTATTACCTAATGCGTCAATTTTAGATTGATTTTTCGACCAATCTAGTCAACAATTATCCTTGTATCTTTTAGTCACTCCGGGGGCACGGGTAGTACGTTGGGGAGTAGTCCATGAAGCCTTCAAAGAAGTCCACTACGTTTCGCACGCGTCTATTGATCTATCCGCGATTCCAGCTCCGTCTTTTGGCGGTCAATCTCGCGGTCATGGGCGCCACGTTTCTCGCGGTCGCGTTCTTCGTGAGCCGTTCCTACGCGAATCTGCGCGCGCAGGGCTTGGCGGCCAATCTCGCGGCTGACCACGCGTACTTCCGCTTCATCGAGTATCAGTCGTCGCTGGTTTACACCTATCTTGGCGGCGCGCTCGCCGTGGGGTTTCTGCTTTCGGCCGTGATGACGCTGGTCCTATCCAACAAGCTCGCGGGTCCGATCGTGCGCCTGCACGAATTTTTCAGGCAGATCATCAAGGGGCAGCGCCCGGTGCCCGCGGTGTTCTTTCGCAGGAGCGATTTTTTCAAGGATCTCCCTCCGCTCATCAACCACGCGATGGATATTCTCCAGCGCGAAGGGAAGAAAGATGACGAGAAGAAGGAAGACGGCAAAAAGGCGGCGTGACATGAAACCACGACTCGCGGCCGCGGCAGCGCTGATTCTGATCTGGGCCTTGCAGGGCTGCGGAAAGCAGCACGGCACCGGCAGTACCTCGGCGAACCCGAATGTCGATTCGGCGGTTTCGGATTTCATCGAGTCGTCGACCGGAACGTCCGATCCAACGGCCGCCGCGATCGCGCAGCTTGAAGAGGAAACGGACATCGTTCTGGCCGACGATGAGAGTTAAAGCTTTAGACTGGGAGGGACTTATGAGAACGAAGAAAAACGAATCGAAACATCTGGGCGCGGCGGTCGCGCTTCTCATCGCGACGGCGGCTCCGGGCGCTTTCGCCCAAATTACTCTTCCGACGATTAGCATTCCGGCGATTTGGTATGCTACGGTTGTGGACCTCGATTTCAGCGCGGCGGGCTCGACAGTGTACACCGAGCACAATCCGCTCTCTACGGGAACTCGCAACGAACTTCACCTGATCGCGACCGCGACCTTAAGCGAATTCTTGGTTGGGGGGAATACGCCCCTGTCAACAACCGCGCCGCGTCTGAACTACCACGTCATCATTAACGGCGCATCGAACCCTACGGCGGCGAATCTCGGGCATATCAAGGGATGTCAGCAAGCCGCGTTGCTTGCCGCGAGTAATCCGGCGAAGTTCAAGCTTCAACTATCGTACCGCGCGACTTCCGTCACGGATTTGAACGCTGCCGCAATCGCGACGCAGATCAGTTTGGGCACGGATGCCGCGTACGGCGCGGCCTACACGAACGTGCGCTGCTCGATCACTCGCCGATAGGCGGAGTATCGCGCGCGAGATGTTCGGCGCAGCTCCTCTTGGCGGCCACGCGCGCGTAGATCTCGTAGCTCGAAACCCATTCCGATCCCCAAGATTCTTTCGCGGCCTGCTCGCTCGCAACCTCGAGCCTGAGGAAGCCTTTCGCGAGCCTGCGAAAACTCCAGTAGCTCACGAGGAACTTGCGCGGCTTCCAGAACGGCACGGCCGCCGCGTTTTCGGCGAGCATCGGAAGCGCCACGGCCTTCCACGTCCGCGCCACGAACGCGGGGCTTAAGCCCGCGGGAACTTGGCGAAGCACGTCGAGCGCCTCTTCGATGGTCGCGACGTGCGCGAAGCCCAGAGCCCATTTGTGCGCTCCCTCGAAGCCGCTCGACCAAGGTGTTGCCGTGAAGCTTTCCATGAACTTGATGCGAAAACGCGTGATCTGCTCGGGCGTTGCGGTCGCGCTGATCTGAGTCGTGAGTAGAAACGTCTTCTCGACCTTCGAGAGCCCCCGCGTGCGATCGAGTGATTCGGCAAGCGCGGTCTCGATGCGGTTTTCGCGGCAGAACGCGAGAAGGTTCTCGAACGTGAGGCTCCGGTCGTTGAAGCCGAGCAGGGCGAAAATGCGTTTGTGCAGCGGCGTGCGCGCGATCGACGCGACCTCGGTTTGCCCGCTCACCGTCGTGAACGGCACCAGCAGCTCGCTTGCCGCGGTGATCTTAAGAGCGGCGCGAAGTTCTCTTTGTTCCAGCATGAACTTGTCGTAGTTTTCCTCGCCGCCCAAAAGCTTGGCCATCTGCTTTCGAATCAGAATCCTGTTCCCCGCCGTGTTGAGCGAGATCGCGAAGAGTTGATACGGGGTGAAGACGGAGATGGGCACAAGCTCGGGGTGCCCCAGGGCCGTGAGCGTAAGGGGTATCATGAATTCCGCCGCGAACGAGGCGGAGAGCGCTGACATCATGCCGACGCCGTGCAGGCGCGCCGTCGTTCGCATCGACTTTCGCGCGTCGCGGATCAGCTTGAAAAGGTTTTTCCAGCGGAAGTGATCCATTGCCTGGCGGGCGTGAAGCTTCGCCGCGATTTTTTCAGCCGCCGAAAGGCTCTCGACGTCGTTGGTGTCGACTTCGATGACTTTTTCGACAAAGGGACGAAGCGCTCTTTCCCACTTGGGATCGTCTTGTATGGTTTCGGATTCGTCGGGGTATTGCCGGGCAAATTTTACCCAGAGATCGGTGATTTTAGCGGTGACGCGGATCTCACGAAGCTCTTCGGGTGTGAGCTCACGCGCCGCATCCGCGGCGCGTGCGGCGCGTGGGCCCGCGAAAAGCAGTGTTACGGCGAAAAGGCACGCAAACAGGCGGAAACTCATCCCTCACTTTTCGGGTTTTTCCGCGCAAAAATAAAACGGCGTAAAGCTAAAGTCTAGGGCTGCTCGAACCCCGAGATCTGCTTTTCGTAATACGCGCGCAGCTCGTAACGGTCGACGTCGAGGTCGCGGCGCGGCAGGTTATTGGCCGTCTGATACACGTAATCCGAGAGTTTTGGAGCGACCCACAGGCTCATCCCGGTTTTCAAGAGGCCGGCGATCTGCTTGCAGAAGCGGCGGATGCCGGGTTCGCCCTTCGTGAAATACACGCAGGCGCCGTAGCTTCCCCAGTACGTCACGATCGCCGCGAACGGAACGAAGTGGTAGCTGTACTCGAGCCGGTCCCACTTGTCGCCGTTGCGATCACCGCGCGGCTGGAACGCCACCGGAATGGCGTAATTGAGCGTGTTGATGTCATCCAAGTGCAGCAGGCCGACGAGCAGGTCGCCGAAGCGCAGGCGGAGCTTCTTGTAAAAATCCGCGAGCCACTGCGAGAGCGGGGCGTGATCGCCGAGGTCGAGCGTTCCGGCCGACGTGAGGTAATTCGCGAACTGCTCGCGCCACTCGCGGCGCGCCTGAGCGGCGTCGTCGTTGTAGCCGTAGTATTCGAGCGAGCGGCAGGCGTACTCGACGAGCTCGTTCAACGCCATTTGCGTCTTCTGCTTGAATTCGGCGCGGGAAAATTCGGTCAAAACGTCGTCGTGCAGCGTGAGCGCCCCGACGATGCTTTGGCGCGTGTCGGCTGACGCTTGTTTGGGTGCCGCTGTCGTGAATAGAGCGAACGCAAACACCGCCGCCGTGAAAAAAAGAACGCGTGAGATGAAACGGTTCATGGATCTGTTCCCTCCGTGGACAGGTTGGTGATGTAGGAATCGTATCAGAACGTGTACTGCCCGCCAAGCCCGATGACGTGTTTCGCGTAGGCGTAGTTCGCCTTGTCACTCGAGTTGTTGCGCGTATAGGCGTAATTGAGGTTCACCGCGAACTTGTCGGCCTTGTCGATGAAGCGGGTCAGCGTAAGACTTGGCGCGATGGTTTTTTCGAAGCCCCGGGTTGCCTGCTGATTCATGGTGTCGGTCACGGTAAAACCGAGCGCGAGATCCATGCTCGTATTCCAGTATATTTTTGGAATGCCATAGCTGAGATTGAGCTTGTAGATGCGCTGGTCGTAAAACGTGCTCTTGGCGCGTTGAAGTTCGAAGGTGAAGATGCTGCTCAGCACGTAGGGTTTGATGAGGGTCCAGATCTGCGAGAGGCTCACCGCGGGCCCCACGAAGTTCTGGTTGCGGTTCTGGTTTTCGGAGAGCTTGAGGTTGAACTTCAGTGACGTGCCGCCGATCGCGAAGTACTCGATGCGTTCACCGATGATGATGTTGGACGAGCGCGTGTAGTAGCGCTGTGTTTTCGTGCTCAGGTAATCGCGCGTGCCGTACGCGAACTCGTATTCGACAAGCCCTCCGGCGGGCTTTCCCTTCACCTTATGATCGAGCCGTGCCCGCACGGCGGGGCTCGCGTTCGTATTGTCGTTGGCGTAGACCGAGGGGTTTCCGCGCCGGAAGTGGTACGAGCCGTCGACCGAAAGCTCGGGAGTGAGGGCCAGCCAGTTTTTCCAGAGGTACTCGTATTTTCCGAACAGTGCCGTCTTTTCGTAAAGCGCGCCGGCGTTGGAGACCTGAATAAGCCGGTTGTCCGCCTGGTTGATGATGTTGGTGTCGTATTTGACGTCTTCGGATACGCGCACGACCCATGCGCGCGCGGGAACGGCAGCACCGCTTTTGGTATGGGGAACGTCAACGCCCAGGCGTCGCTGGATCTCGTCGAGGCGCCCCTTGGCCTGCGTGGCGAGGGCATGGTCGGCATCCATCTCAATCACGCGCTCGTAAGCTGGAGTGGCTTGTTCGAGAAAGATTTTCTTTCGTGCCGCTTTTTTGTCGTCTCCGGTCAGTTCCTTGGCGCGCTCAAAATACACCTCGCCGATCTGGAACTGCGCGGGAAGCTTCATGTCGCTATCCGTTGCGGGCAGCGCGAGGATGCGGTTGAAATATTCCAGAGCCTTGTCCTCTCGCTCAAGCACGTTGCCGATGTAGCCCAGGTAATAAAGTGTGGCGCCTTGTTTGTAATTGCGTTCAAGCGATTTTTGAAACGCCGGCTCGGCCTTTCGGTACTCCTGGAGGGCGTAGTAGGACTGGCCGAGAAGATACGGAGCGTCTTCGAACGCCTTGTCTTCGGCCGGTGCTTTAAGGCGCTTTGCCGCGAGATCGAACTTCTGCAGCTTGTACGCGCAAACACCCGCCCAGTACTGGACGGTGTTGTCTTTAGGACTCACCTTGTCGAGATTTTCAAGCGCGCTCGAATACGCGCCATTCTGGATATCGGCAAGTGCTGACTGGAGAGTCTGCTTGCGATCCAGGGCCGCGCCCTGCGAGGCGGTTGCGGTGAAAACAGCGGCTGTAAACGCGAGAACCAAGAGTTTCGTTCGCATATCAGTTGATCACGAACGTCACGCCCGTGGTCGCCGAGGTGGTTGGAGAGTTTGGGTCATATACCGGGCCGCCGGGCTGATGCTCCGGATCGCAATACGGCGGGCACAGATACGGGTTATACACGGGGAAATTCGGCTGAGGGCCGTCATAGTAGGGGATATTCCCGCCAGGATAATACCCGCCGTGGAATTCCGGGCCCGCTCCGGGCGGAAAGGCGCCTGGCGGGAATTCGCCTGGACCACCCGTGCCCATGAACATTCCGGGATCCATTCCCGGAGGTGGCGGAGCCGCGGTCATGTCTGCCCCGAAATCCTTTGCATTCATTCCGGCGAAAACCATTCCGAAGTGCTCGTGACCGGCCTCTGCTGGCGCGCCGGCAGGTGGTGCCGCGCCCGGCGGAAAGGGCCCGGCACCAGATCTTGGCCCCTCGATCGGCACGAATCCTTTAGCTGGATCGAGCGTGAATCCTGTAGGCGGAATGTACGCGCCACTATCAGGATTAAATGATCCCATGTTCGGCGGTGGCACGAACACTCCCGCAATCGGGTCGAAGGCGCTTCCAGGCGGCGGTGGAATATAAAGTCCGGTGTTCAGATCGATAAACCCACCGGCCGGCGGGGCCATTCTTCCAGACGACGCATCGTAAAATCCTTCTGGCGGCGGAGCGGGCGCGCCGGGAAACGCGCCCTCAGGCCCTGCCGGCTCAAACGCCTCGGCGCCCGCGGTTTTTCCGTACATCGCCCTGAACTCTTCGAGCGTTCCCGTGACGAGTTTCGCGTCGATACCGGGAGGCACGGGCGACATCATCTTCGGCGCTCCCGCGGCCGCAGCGCTTGCCGCGCCGGCAGGCGGCCCCGCCGCGAACGTCGCGTTCTTGATCGATGCGAGCTGTGCTGGCGAGATTTTTACCGGCACTGTGGGCTGTGTCTGCGCGGGCGCGATGCCCGAGAATTGCCCTTCGCTCACGACCACGGTCTTGCTCTGGTCGCGGAGCGCATCGAGCATCTTGTTTGGGGTGGCGTCACTAGGCGAGTCGAGCTTTGCCATCGCCACCGACCCTTCGAAGGTCACGAGCGAGGTCATCTTTGTTTTTTCGTTGTAGATGGCCTGAAAGTCGGTTCCGCGCACACCCATGGTCGCGGATGGAGTTTTGACGAGCATCTTCGTGTCGCCGCTCGCGGATTTTGTTACTTTCGCGCGCAGCGATCCCACGAAGACCGAAAGCACGTTTGGCTTTTTTTCTTCCTTCGAGAAACTTTCCACTGTGAACTTCGACGACGACGGCAGCACGATCTCGCTTTCGTCTTTGAGGACTAATTTCACGTGCGCATCCGCCATTGTCGCGATCGTGTCGCCCGCGAAGATCGGCGCGCCTTCTTTGAGCCGCGCGGCCTTCGCCGCGCCCGCCGAAGTGCGCTCGGCTTTGCCTTTCAAGATGACGATTTTGCCGGCAGGTTCTTCGGCGGCAAGGAGCGGCGCTGGAAGCGCAGCGCATGAAACAAGGCATGTTACGATAGCTAAGCCTGCTTTTTTCATGCGCTACTCCTTGAGAAAAATTCGACCCTGAGAGGAGAGGCTCACCCATTTCGCACGGTCTGACGCTTCAGCCGGCGTGCCCGTGTTGGGATCCACCTTGACCACATTCCAGGGTGGTGTGGTTGACGCGTTTGCCGTAGCAAGGCCTGTGTTAAAAATGTATTTCGCCTGTAGCACCGGAGTCGGGGAGGGGCCGCAACCCGAAAACGCGGCGATTTCGACCTTGATTCTGGCGGTTCCTATGGACGCTGGATTTCCCGGTGGCACAAACGGGAGCGTGGCAACTCCGCTAGTAAGGGGGATGCACGCGCTATAGAGGCCGGGGCCGAAACTGTAGTTCGGTCCACCGAGCTCATCCTGCGCATGAATCTCGACGACGACGCCACCTATGTTTGATGATGCCGTGCCAAATACTGGAGAGCTCGTGCAGTCATTGGTGGGGGCGGTGGCATAGGTAATATTCGTACCAGCAGTGCAAAATGCGAGGCTTATACTTGCAACACCTGAAGGTGCGAACGGGGTATCCACGCAATCCGAAGTCGCCGTGTTAATTGTGACTTGTTTGCTTCCGCCGAGAAGAAACACATCGGTTCCCACGTTCGAGTCGTCGCCGGTCGCGCGGCCGCAGAAACGTGTGCTGAGACCTCCGATGGGAAGCGAATCATAACCCACGACGTAAAAAGAGTACCTTCCGTTTGGGATTGTCCAGGTCGTCGTCGACCCTGCTCCCGGGTTGGGAAGATACAAGCGGCCCATGCGGATGGGGTCGTCTCGATTGAGAGCGAAGACAATAAGGTTGCCTAGAGAAGCGGCCATCAAATTCAGCGATGGGAGGGCGGCGCCTCTTTGAAACACGACCTGCGTGAATCCATCCGGAGCGGAATCTTCCCGGCTGAACTTATCCCCGCAGCCGGCGAGTAAAAACGCCGCTGTGGCGAGCGTGGGCAGAAAAACACAAGATCGTCTTGGCGTCATTCCATCCTCCATGATCGAAAGCGTGAAAAAACAGTACCGCTGACTTTGCGGGCGCACAAGATTTGTTGGCACGATCGTGAAGGTTGCGGCACGCCTGTTGCTACTACCGCTCCGCATGGGTGACTGTGGTCATGAATCCTGCACGCGCTGCAACCGATGGCGGGATTCGACGGTGATGTTGATCCACGCCGGGGGTTGTCGGATTCGCTTTTCGGTGGAAGGCCGAATGCCGTTTCGTGCGCGGCGTGCCATGTTGCTTGCCATCGCAGCGGATCTCAGGCCGAAGCTATACCGCGTTGGATTCTGTTGGATCAATCACTCCCATAGCAATCCGGGCGCGTGGATCCGCGAATGCCAGCGAGGCATCAATCTTCACCAGGCCCCTCACATGTCCAATCGACAAGAGCGGCTTGGTCTTCATATCCGCCTCAAGCGACACCACCTTGGCCTCACTCAGCAAGAACTTGCAGTCCGGTGCCGAATAAGCCGGGGGCACCTGAGTCAAATTGAGACGGGACGTTACCGACCGCAATGCGGAACGCTTACGCGGCTTTCCGAAATTCTGCAGTTCGATCCCTCCGCGATTCAGTAGTTCACCAAATTTTTCCACTTTCTCTAGCGGTTGATCGCGATGACTGCAGTTACGGGTCAGGCGCCCGTCCGGCGCCCGTCCGGGTTGACCTGTGTTTTTCAATGGCATCACGAAAACCGATCTTCATTTCCGCCCCCCTTCCGATTGAGCTGCGTTCGCTCTGTGCAATTGTCAGTTTTGTTCGAAACCGAACATTTTTGACAATTGCACAGGAGGGGGAGAGGTGTGATGGGGGGCAGCCCAACCATTCTGGCCCTCAGAGGCCGTTTAGACCAGGGCGGGTCCATTCCATTATTTCTCACTGGAAATTCGTCACGAGAAACGTGAAACGCAAAATGCAAAACGCGAGCCGCTCCGGCGCGCCTTGGCCTGAGCAAGGGAGCTATTCCTTGTGCGGGCTGGCGCAACGTCTAGAGCAAGACTCCAGAGTAAGGCCCCAGTGCTGGCGTAACTTGTAGCGCATTGCCAGTGAACTCCGCCGTGCGTGTCATGTTATAGACAAATCACCCCTCACTCGATAAGACCATGTAAGTTTTTGAAAGGAGTACGACATGAGGTTTTTCCGTCGAATTCGTCTGATCGGGTTGTATGCGATCCTGGGATTGTTAGCACTCGGGATGGGTACGCCGCTTGCCGCGCGCGCCCATGCCGCGGGCTTTCGCGATCTGGGGTTCGGCCCCGGCGACGCTTACCAGATCGGAAGCGAGTGGGGAAAACACATCGTTACCAAACAGGAACTCGACCGCGATCCCGTGTTTCGTCGCGCCGCGTTTGCGACCGCGAGCTTGGGCGGCGGCACCGCGTTTTATCTCGGGCGCTTTGCCGATTTTCACGTGATCGCCACGAACCATCACGTCTGTCCAGATCCCTCTGAATGCATGGGTGCGAGCGCGCAGTTTCCGCTGCTGGGGATTCGGCTTCGCGTAACGAGGTTTTTCGGAACCTGGAGCGCGATTGATTTAGCGCTTCTCGCGGTTGAAGTGCAAACGCCAGAGCAGGAGCGCGCCCTCGCGGCCGTCGCCGGCAACTTCGCGTTCCGCGCGACGTTGCACCCGGGTGAGCCGCTTCTCACGATCGGATTCGGCTCGGCCGGCAACCCGATGCACCGGCTCGTCGCCAACTACGACCGCGACTGCAAAGTCTTCTCGGGTCGCGACGAGTTTCGTTTCATGGCCGATCCCGATACGTACAATCCCGGGGAATACAAGGCCTGGTCGTTCGCCAACGGCTGCGACGTCTCGCACGGCGACTCGGGTTCGGCGATGGTTGATCGCATGACCGGCGAAGTCGTCGGCATCATCTGGACCGGGCGCGTTCCGAAAGACCCGAAAATCCGGAACTCAAACTATCTCGACGATCTTTTGCGCGCGCAGGGGCCTGAAATCTGGACCGAGCTTTCGTACGCCGTGCCCGCGCCGAAAATCGGCGAAGTGCTGGCCAACCAACTCGCTAATCCGCGCCTGGGTGCCGAAACCAGGATCATGCTTAACGCATTGCTTGCGAATTAAGCCCCTGGATCTCGTTACGCGCGCCCCGCGCCGCGGGGTCAAAGCTTATCCGGATCCAGGCGGTAAAACCGCTTGAGTTCCCGGTAGAGATCCCCGAGATTTTCGCGCATGAGCGCTGGCCGATCGAAGAACGCTTCAGTGGCCACCGCGAAAAATTCCGGTTCGTTGAGTTAGCCGTATTCGTCAAGAACCTCAATCTCAGTGCGCCGTCCCTGCCGAAGGCGGGTCAGATGCCTGGTCATGACTCTTGCCCACTGCTTATAGTGGGATGCATCGTGCAGGTGCGGCGTTCCGTCAAACGGCCCCGCCGCGCGGTCGAGCACGTGCGCGAACTCGTGGGTAGCAGTGTCGCCGTATTCCGCGTCGGGATCGTTCAAGCCCTCAACCACCGCTTCCCACGAGAGCACGACCACGATCCAGTTCGTGACTTCGCCGAAGACCGGTCCTTCCGACTCGGGCCAGAGGTAATGGCTCGGATAGACGACGATCTCGGTGAGC
Source organism: Deltaproteobacteria bacterium (assembly GCA_016186905.1). Lineage (GTDB taxonomy): Bacteria > Bdellovibrionota > UBA1018 > UBA1018 > UBA923 > JACPKS01. Next base: position 7,407 of record JACPKS010000079.1, on the reverse strand, counting down.
CGGTCGTAATACGAAAGATCCAGGCCCAGGATCAAGCGCACGGCCGCGGCGGCGATGACGACCTTCACCTCGTCGGTGATCTCGGCGCCTCCGGCCGCGATGAATTCTTTTTCCCGCACGAAGACGTTGAGCTTTTTGAGAAAATCGGCGCGGTGTTTTTTTTTCAGCGTTTTGAAAAAAGGGACGTTGCGCTCGAGGTGCTCGATCCATTCCTTTGGGACGGGTTTTCGGCCGATCCGGTTTCGCTGAAAGGCTCTAAGCCATCCGAAGACCATGGAAGTTTCGCGCGACCGCCATTCTCGGCGAAAGTTTGCTGCTCACCACCTCAAACGCCGGTCGCGCGCTTACGCTATTTGGCCGCGCCGCTGCCCGACCACATTTCCATCGGCTTAAACGTCCACGTCATCACGAACGCCGCGATGAACGCCTGGACGATCGCGATCATGAGCCAACGCGCGACGAGCTCGCCCGGGTAAGGAACGACGGCCCACATTTCCATGTTCTGCGGGACCTTCGAGACCAGCAGGATCGCGATCGCGTAGCGAAACGCCTGCGCCCACTGATTGTCTTTGTTGATGCCGTGGGAATAGATCCACACGAACGCCCAAGACCAGACCGCCTGGCCGAACCACATCCACCACATCATCTTCCGCATTTCATCCTGCGGGCGCCAGAACTGCGCCGTCTGCTGGTACCACGACTGCATCCAAACGCCGTGAAAAAACCAGTCCGTAACCATCATCACGATCCAGACCGCTGCGACAGACCACCAGAATCGCTTCTTGCTCATCGAACCCTCCTTGGTGAAATTTCCATTTAAGAATAGAGCATTTCCTCGGGATTACAACCCGGCGTCTTTTTCTGGTAAGATAAGGAAGATGAGGTCGCGTGCTTTTTTTGCAGCCGTCCTGTTCATTTCCGCCGCCGGCGCGTCTTATGCCGGCGACTCGGCGTCGTGCGTGAGCCCCGCGAGCGATGACAGCTTCGATAAAGTCGGAAACCTCAATAAAGACCGTTGCGGAATGATCGACGCGGTGACGAACTCGTGCGCGGGCCGCGAGGAAAAGAAAATGGCCACGCGCGAGGAATTCCTGAAAAAGCTGGAATCGGATCCCTCGGACGCCAGCGGATTTCGCGCGGCACGCAAGGCGTTTGCCTCGATCCCGAAGGGTTCACCCGGATACCAGAAACTTACCGGCCGGCTCGTCGACGGCATGCTCGAGCATCAATATAAATTCAACTGCCAGAACGGGGTGAAAGTCTCGATGAGCTCGTACGTGACGACGTTTCCGTACTACGAGTTCGACCCGTCGAAAAATGCCGGAACGAGCGCCGCCGACGCGTGGAAAAAATTCAAGGACTCGCCCGAAGGCCCGGCCAAGATGACCGACGCCGAAGAAAAGGCCAAGAAATTCCAGAAAAAATTCACGCAAGACGGGGAAAGCGTCATTGGCTCGATGAGGTACTGTCCGGTCGAAGTGACCGCCGACAAGGGCTCGCAGTACCTCGCCGTTCTTCATCCTCCGTGCGGGAGCAACCTTTCGGTCATGTACGAAGATAACGCCTCCGATACCGATCTTTCCAAACTGGGCAGCGACGCGGATTTCAAGAAATGCATCGAGACCGCCAAGGCCAATGGCGCGAAGATCGACAAGATCACCGTCAACAGCTCGGCGAGCAGCTTGAACAACACGGGTGAGGCCGAGAAGAAATATTGCAAAAAAGGTTTTCTCGACCTCTCCAAGGCGCGCGCCGAGGACGTGAAAAGCAACGTCTTGCCGAAGTTGCTGCCGCCGGAGTTCGCGGGAAAGGTCAGCGACGCCACCGTGATTTCGAATGGCGCCAACGGCGACGGCACGTCTGGGCCGTGCCCGTACGAGATCGTCGACGGCAAGGAGAAGCTCAAGGCCGAGTACCAGACGCCGTCGGGCAAGAAACAGCTCGACGGATACAGGTACGTCAAGGTGAACGTGAGTTTCGTGCAGCCGTGGAAGCCCGCCAATCAACAGCCCACGCACTACGCATACAACACCGGGTGCAGCCAAGCCGGCTTCGCCTGCCGGTGAGCGCCTCAGTTTTTCATGCCTGAATCGCTGAATACGGCATTCATGAGATGGTACTTCAAGTTCTTCCCCTGTTACGCGGGCACGGGCGCGAAGGTGACTTACATCGCACGCGACTGGAAGGAAGTGCGCGTGGAGCTTCCGCTCTCGCGGCGCACGCGCAACTACGTCGGCACGATTTTCGGCGGAAGCCTCTACGCTTCGGTCGATCCGTTTTACATGATCATGCTCATCCAGATTCTGGGGCCCAAGTACGTGGTTTGGGACAAGGCCGCGGCGATTCGGTTTAAGAAGCCCGGAAAAGGCACGTTGTATGCGCGCTTCAGCTTAGACGATGCCGAGATCGACGCGATTCGAGCGGTACTTGAAACCGAGCCTTCGGTCGACCGCAAGTATCTCGTCGAGCTCAAAGACGCGGAAGGCGTCGTGCACGCGGCGGTCGAGAAGGTCGTTTACATTCGGAAGGCCGACGCCGCCCAGTCCTCGTAATATCTGATCTCGGGATCGAATTTTGCATTCTGCGCTCCAGTCGGGGCGGATTCCTGCCCATAAATTCAATGTTTTAGAGTGTAGCTACAAAACCGACTTAAAACGTTGTTTTTGTAGCTACATATTTTATAATAGGGAGGAAGGTTGCATGGTGCAGCCATTGAAGTTCAGGGCACTGGAGTTCGAGTGGGATGAATATAATTTGGATAAGCTCGCAATGCGGTCGATTAGTTTTTGGGAGGCGGAAGAGTGTTTCTTTAATTCGCCTCGGGTTTGTCGAAACAAAAAGTACCCACATCGAAAAGAAGAAACGTTTAGACTTGAGGGACGCACGAAGAACGGACGGTCACTTACATTGATTTTTTTTGTTAAAGAGAAGACTTCCGTACGTTCACCATTCGGATCCATCGCTCTGATTCGAATCATTACTGGATGGAGAAATTAACATGAGACAGCCGTCAAAACGTGAGATCGCCAAATTGGAAAGGGATGCAAAAAATCCGGACCTTTGGGAAGAGGTGCCAGGCTTTCTCAATGTTTCTAGGCCCACCTCGATCCGGCTTTCGCCCACACTCATCAAAAATCTGGAGCGGGTCGCCGAGTTGCGCGGCGAACGAAGTTACCAGACTTTGCTCAAAAAATGGGTGACCGAAAGATTGGAGTACGAAATCGAGCTCATCGATTTGGCGCGGAAAAAGAAAACGGGTTGATAACCTAGAAATAATAAAAAAACGCCGCTGCGTATTCCCAGGTTCGGGGATAGCGCGTGGCCTTGAGCCCTGCGGCGACGTCGCGCGAAAATCCGTTGCGGATCTCGGCGCCGTATTCGTAGCCCTGGCGCACGCGTGTCAGCGCGAACGCGCGATAGGCCGACCACGCGGAGGCGATGAGTTTGTCCGAGAAATTATTTTTCAACCGAAGTGCCGGCCCCGCCCCGAGCCGGAAGGCCGAGCCGCCGAAGCGGGGGGCGGCGGCGACTTCCGCTTCGAGCATTCCGACGACTGAAAAGGGAACGGTTTCGGACGGACGCCAGGTTGCGCCGCCGCCGAGCTCAAAAAGACCGGCCAGGCATTCCTCGCAGGTGCGATCGCGGATCGTTTCGGCGCCCAAGCGCACCCGCCACGAGAGCTGCGGGTGATAGCGGTTAAGCGGCGTGAGCGAGGTCACGCGAAAGAGTGCAGCGTCTTCGAGCCAGACGGTGCGCTGATCGAAGTTGTAGCGCAGCCGTCCGCCGAAAAACTCAATCTGGGCGTATTCGGGATAACCCGCAACGGGATCGAGAAGATCGTGCAGCGCGAACCGCATGCCGAGCCCAAGAAACGGGCCATGCCGGTCGGAGTGGCCGGGCATGAGCGTAAAACGCCTGGCCGCGTGCCCCACGTGCGGCATTTCGTTTAATGGCGGCTCGATGGCAAGCGGTTCGGCGATGACCGGCACGTGCGCGCGTTCCGAGAGCAGTTTCCGTTTCCAGGCGGCTTCGGGGTGGGGCTCTGGTTCTTGGAGCCGCGTGTCGCGCGGCTCGGAGTCCGCCAGTAGAAGTTTTTTGCCGTACCGGTAATCGATGAAGTCGATCGCGGTGTCCAAAACGCGCGCGTGCCCTCGATCGCCGATGGCCGCCGGCAGGGTCTTTCCATCCGAGCGCTCGGAGAGCACCGTATCAAGCGCCGCGCGCTCGTTGTTCGAAAGCGCGCGTAAGCGGTGCCAGAACACCGTTCGTGCCGACGGACGAAAGCCCACGCGACGAACGAGTCCGGGCGTGTTCGCCACGACGCGGACGGTGTCGGAGGGAATGACCACGTAAGGATTGCGTTCCGTGAAGCGATACTCTGGAGCCGCGGCCTCGAGCGCGCCGAGAATATGGTACGAGCAGTTCTCGGTGAAATAGAAATAATCGAAATAGGTCGAGCCCAATTCCCAGAGATGCGCCACGAGAAGTTCGAGCTGTTCCGGCGTGAAGTCGAGCTCGTATTCCCATAAGTCGCGCGACTCGTAGTCGCTGTACTCGCGGACCTTGTAATAAAACGGAAGGCTCGTGAAGGTTCCTTGGAAGACGCCTGCGACGCCGTAGATCGCGTAGAGCAAAGCGTTTTTGACGGTGACGTTCGCGGCGTAGTTGATTCCGTAGTCGAGAAGCTCGTGGCGTTCGCTTTGGATCGGAGAATTCGACTTGTTCAGGCGCAGAAAAGTATGGCCGAACGCCGAGGCGGGGTTGTTGAGGTAGTACGACGAAAATACGAGGGTCACCGACTTGGCGGCCATCTTCGCTCGGAAATTCTCGAAACGCGGGCAACGCTTGCGCTCAAGTCGCGTGGGATCGAAGGCCAGGCGCTTGCTCAGCCAAAGGAAGCGGGCGGGGAAGCGGCACTGCGGATGCTGCTTTCCCTCGGGGACCGGTGCTTTCGAAAAAAAACCGCGGATCGTCGCGGCGAGCTCGCCTTGCGGATTGGTCTTTCCGTCGCGGGCGAGAAAAAATTCCTCGCCGTCGGCTTCGCTGGTGTTGCTCGTGTCTTTTTTGTAGTGGAGGAGCTTGCGCCACTGGCGGGTGAGGTGAAGCGCTTCCTGGCGTGCTTTGAGGACGAGTTCGTCGGCGTAGGCCGGATCGGAAGCCGCAACGGCGGCCTCCGATCCGAATACGCTGAGAAGCAAGGCCGCCGCGATCAGCCGCGGTACTTGCATTCTTTCGAAAGCGCCGTGTCCTTCTTGACGACATCGAGAATCGAAGTGCCGACTTTGTAGCCTTGCACGTTTTCCTTCGTGAAGATGCCGTTGTAGTTGGCTTTGAGCGCGCCGTTGAGCCGCGCCGGATCCGAGCAGCCCATCACCTTCGAGAGCGCGGAGAGCGTTTCTCCGCCGCCGCGGGCGATGTCGTTGGCCAGAGCCATCTGGTTCGTCTCTACGAACACCGGATATTCCTTGTTCATTGCGACGGTGCCGTCGTCCGTACAGTTCGACGTCCCCGAGGAGATGCCGAACGTCTGGCTCGCGGAAGTTCCGTTGGTCGTGGCCGCCAGGACCTGCGACACTTGCGTATTGTCTCTGAAAAACTGAGAGCCGAATCCGCAGCCCGCGGAGCCGTAATTCTTTGCGTGCGCCGCCGCGGTGCCCATTATTCCCAAAACGACGATCGAGAGAAGAAGTGATTTTCTCATGTTGGTTCTCCCTTATCCGACCTTCGCGCAGCTCTTCGCAAGCTGCGGATCGGAGTTGATGATGCTGATGACTGCGTTCGTGACGTCCGCCGGCGCGACCGTGGCCTTCGGAAAAATCACGTCATAATTCTTCTGGAGTTTCCCGCCGAGCATCGCCGCGTCGCCGCAGCCGAGGATCTTCGAGAAGTTCTGGAGCGTCTCGCCGCTTCCGCGCGAGATGTCTTTCGCGAGAACTTCGCGGTTCGTCAGCACGAAGAGCGAAGCGGTTTCCTTCGCCGAGCCCGAGTCGCAGTTCAACGTGCCCGTGCTGATGCCGAACGTTTGGTTACCAGACGTGCCGTTCGTCGTCGTTGCAAAGATCTGAACCATGCCCGGCTTATCGCCGAACACGATCGAACCCAGGCCGCAGCCCGCCATTCCGTATGATTGACCGCTGACTTCCCGATCGACCTTTTCGATCAGTGGTTTCTTTTTTTCCGCCGCCGATGCGGCCATGGTCGCCATGAGCCCGCAACAGAGCAGAATCCCTGTTTTTTTCATGTTGGTGCCTCCTCGTGTATCCTTGAGTTTGTTTGTAAAGTAGATAGGCTATTGGAAGATTTTACCCCGCACAAGCGAGAAAGCCTTGAATGAAAGAATTCTACGTTACAGTTGCGGCAATATTGACGCTGTCGCTTGCCGCGCAGGCCGGAGGAAAGAACGTGACTGAGTATAAGAAACCGACGCGCGCCGAGCTCGAGAAAAAATTGACGGCGCAGCAGTGCCACGTCACGCAAGACGACGGCACCGAGCCTCCGTTCCAGAACGAGTACTGGGACAATAAGCGCGCGGGGATTTACGTCGACGTCGTTTCCGGCGAGCCGCTCTTCAGCTCGCTCGATAAATACGATTCGGGCACGGGGTGGCCCAGTTTTTCGAAGCCGATCGAGTCGGGGCACGTCGCCGAGCGCGAGGACCGCAAGGTCCCGTTCATGAAGCGCACGGAGGTGCGCTCGAAAACAGCCGATTCGCATCTTGGTCACGTCTTCAACGACGGGCCGCCGTCGACGGGCTTGCGTTATTGCATTAATTCGGCGGCGCTTCGGTTCATCCCGATCGAGAAACTGAAAGAGGAAGGCTACGAAAAGTATTTGGCGCTTTTTGAAAAAAAAGGCGAGAAGGCGGCCCAGCTCAAGGCCGGCCAAGCCGTCGCGACGCTTGCGGGCGGATGCTTCTGGGGAGTGGAAGAGCTCGTGCGCAAACTTCCCGGCGTAATCGAAACGCGCGTGGGGTATACGGGCGGGCTTACGGATCATCCCGTGTATGATCAGGTTCACCGCGGAGACTCCGGGCACGCCGAAGCGGTGCAGGTGATTTTCGATCCGAAGAAACTCAGCTACGAAGACTTGCTCGCGTATTTTTTTCGGCTGCACGACCCGACGACATTGAATCGGCAGGGAAACGACCGCGGAACGTCATATCGTTCGGCGATTTTTTATCACGACGAGGCACAGAAAAAGATCGCCGAGAAGGTGAAGGCTCGCGTCGATAAGTCGGGCAAGTGGAAAAATCCCGTCGTCACCGAAATCGTCCCAGCGACGAAATTCTTCGACGCCGAGGACTACCACCAGAAATACCTGCAGAAAAACCCCGGCGGCTACACCTGCCATTACCTGCGGGATTAATAAGGTGGCTGCTAACTAACGGCAAAGCGCCGCGTCAAAATT
>JACPKS010000078.1 GCA_016186905.1 Deltaproteobacteria bacterium | reverse complement strand
TATTCAAAACCGGCTGTGTCGCCGCGATCGCGCAATAGCGGGCGAATGCGCGCGATCAGGAAAATCGGAATGGCACTGTACTTGCTTCACCTGTTTTTGAGAGCGAGGAATGGAAAATGAAAATGCGCGAACTTCATCAGCGTGCGCTCGACGCCGCACGAAGATTTTTTAAGGCCGAGGCGGAGCTGCTTGAACTCATCCAAAGAATCGATGCCTGTAAGGGCTTCACTGAGCTCGGGCACACGAGTCTCTTCTCGTATGCCGTCGGTGAACTGAAACTTTCCGAGAGCACGGCTTTGAATCTGATCAACGTCGCGCGAAAGGCCGTGCAGGTTCCGGCACTGAAAACAGAGATTCAGGCCGGGAATTTGAGTGTCTGCAAGGCACGAAAGATCGTGCCGGTGCTGAACATGCAAAATCAGGTGGAGTGGATCGAGAAAGCGAAAACGCTTCCGACCCGAACGTTGGAGAAGGAAATCGCAAGGGTTGCTCCAGGGGTGGCGAGCCCGGAACGGGTGCGCTATGTGAGCGAGAGCAGGATGAGCTTGAGCCTTACGCTCGATGAAAAAACCATGTACGCGATCAAACGAGTGCAGGATCTTGAGAGCCAGAAGCGGGGGCGAGCGGTGACGCTCGAAGAAACCCTCGCGGCAATGAGCGCTTTCTATGTCGAAAAGAACGACCCGGTGGAGAAAGCAAAGCGGGCGATGGCGAAAGCCGAGCGAATCGCGACAAAAGCCGAACCTATTGTGGCGAAAACCAGACCGGTTTACACGGATGTCACGCGGCAGACGGAAACGCGCCGACGGCCCAATCCAGCTGCCATCGAACATCAAGTTGCACTCAGAGATGTCGGCCAGTGTACGGAGGTCGATAGCAAGGGAGCGAGGTGTGAGCGGAGGCGTTGGTTACACATCCACCACATCAATCCAGTGAGTATGGGGGGCCAAAATACGACTGAGAATCTTACGACGCTGTGTTCAGCGCACCACCAAATGAGGCATGGTGGCCAAATGCGGAACGACTCTTCGCGCTATTCAAAACATTGAATCGTATGCGATGATTTGAAGCTGCGAGATTCTTGAGCTACGAAGATTGTTGGCGATAACGTTTGCCTGAACGCAAACGAGAGCACAACCAGGGCAAGGAGAAACCGTGTCTTCCCAAGTTCGCGTCCGATTCGCGCCAAGTCCGACAGGGTACCTGCACGTGGGGGGCGCGCGCACGGTGCTGTTCAACTGGCTCTACGCCAAGCATACCGGCGGAAAATTCATCCTGCGCATCGAAGACACCGACCAGGATCGCAGCACGCGCGATGCCGAACGCATGCAGATCGAGGATATCAAGTGGCTGGGTTTTGATTACGACGAGGGCCCGGAGGTCGAGCCGTCAGGCTCGCAGACGGTCGAGCCGTCAGGCTCGCAGACGGTTGTGCCGTCGGGCTCGCAAAAAAGAGGGGCGCCAGGGTCGCAAAAAGGCGGTCCGTATGCTCCCTATCGCCAGTCGGAGCGCCTCGACATCTACGCCACGTACGCCAAAGAGCTGCTCGATTCCGGGCGCGCCTACCCTTGTTTTTGCAGCGACGAGATTCTCGACGAGAAGCGCGCGGCCGCGATGAGGCTCGGCACGGTTCCGCAGTACGACGGGACGTGCCGCAAGATCACGCGCGAAGAGGCGGCAAGGCGCGTCGCCGCGGGCGAAAAACCAACGATGCGCTTTAAGGCCCCCGTGCGCGAGTACAAACTGCAAGATGCCGTGCGCGGGGCGGTCGTGTTTCCGCCGAACATGGTAGGCGATTTCGTGGTTCTTCGAAGCGGCGGAATGCCTGTCTATAACTTCTGCTGCGTCGTTGACGATCATCTCATGGAGATCACGCACGTGCTGCGCGCCGAGGAGCATCTCTCGAACACGGTCCGGCAGATGATGCTATACGAGACGTTCGGCTGGAAACTTCCGGTCTTCGCGCACTGCTCGCTCATCCTGGGGCAGGATCGCACGAAACTTTCCAAGCGCCACGGCGCCACGAGCGTGCATCAGTACGCCGAAGAAGGATATCTTCCGGAAGCGCTGAAAAATTTTCTGGCACTTCTGGGCTGGTCTTCGCCCGAGCACAAGGAAATCCTTACACTTGACGAGATGATCGCGCAGTTCGGGCTTGAGCGCCTGAACAAGGCGCCGAGCGTTTTCGATCCGGTGAAGCTTAAATGGATGAACGGGCAGTACATCAAGGCGCTGCCGCTTGCCGACGTCACGGGGCGCGCGATTCCGTTTCTCGAAAGGGCCGGAATCCCCGCGAAGGACTTCGATCGCGCGTGGCTTGAGCGCGCGTTCGATACGATTCGCGGCGGGCTCGAGACGCTCGCCGGCGCGCCCAAGGCGATGGAGATCTTTTCCAACGACGAATTCGCGCTCGAGGAAGAAGCGCGCAAGGTGAGAAAAGAGGCGGGCTTCGCCGCTGTCGCCGGGGCGCTGCGCGAAGGGCTTGCGAAACACGAGGACGAAAAAGGGGACGCGATCTCCGAAGCGGAGTTCCAGGCGCTTCAGGAAGGAGTGAAAACCGCGAGCGGTACTAAGGGCAAGGCGCTTTTCATGCCCATGCGCGTGGCGCTCACGGGCCAGACGCACGGGCCGGAGCTGAAACTTGTGGTGCCGCTTTTGGGCGCGAAACGTTGTTTAAAAAGAGTGAAAAGGGTGTTGGCGCATGACAGCGTCTGAAGAGCGCGGAAACGCCGGCGGGAAGCGTCCGTTCGAGACCAGGAAATTTTTTCTCACGAACACGATGAGCGGCAAGCGCGAGGAGTTCTGGCCGCAGAATCCGCCGCAGGTGCTCTTCTACAGCTGCGGCCCGACCGTGTACGGCCCGCTTCACATCGGAAACGCGCGCGCGCTTTTGTTTTCGGACCTGCTTTTCCGCTGGCTCAAATACATCGGCTACGACGTGAATTACGTGCGCAACTACACCGACGTCGATGACAAGATCATCGCGCGGGCGAAAGAGGAAAAAGTGGGCGAGCGCGAGATCGCCGATCGGTATATCGCGGTCTGTGAGCACGACATGTCTTCGCTTGGCATCCAAAATCCAACGCGCACGGTGCGCGTGACCGACAGCATGGACGACATCGTGGGGCTCATCGGCAAGATCGTCGCGAACGGCCATGCGTACGTCGTCGACGGCGAGGTGCTTTTTTCGATCGAGTCGTTCAAGAGCTACGGGAAACTCTCCGGCAGGAACGTCGATGAGTTGCAAGCCGGCGCGCGTGTGGAGATCGATCGAAAAAAACGCAGTCCGCTCGACTTCGCGCTCTGGAAGCCGTACAGGCCGGTCGCCCCGTCAGGG
>JACPKS010000065.1 GCA_016186905.1 Deltaproteobacteria bacterium | reverse complement strand
TTTAAGAGTATTTTCTTCTGTTCTCGGAATTAACGTTTGCTTCTCTAATTCTTGTACTTCTTCTCTGTCGTTCCTATTTAGTTGTCAAAGATCGATCCCCACACCATCCTGCGGAGCGCATCCAACCTGATGCGATTTTTTTAAACGGAAAGAATCTTTTAGGAGACATGCGCCATTTTCGTCAACTAAAAAGCGGCTCTGCGAAAAATAAAGGCGGTTCACTGCCCTGTTGACTCATTGAGGAAGGTAACCCGCGGGAGTAAGCCGTTGAGCTCTTATGGGTAAGCCGCAGGACGGAAAAAGCCAAGCCTTGACATAATACAATGTCGCATGTAATACTATGTATTAGATATGCGGCGCCTCTTTCGAGAAACACCGATATTTTCTGAAAAGCTCGACGGCGTGGGCGGCGATGAGGAAGAAGCGCGATGAAAAAAAAGAGAATGGCTGAAGGACTTTTAAAAGGGTTACGGCAAGCGGCTGCAATGGAACGCGGCGAGCTTTCGGGGCGCGAGCGTGTTCGCACGCTGTCGCGTCCGGCTCCGAGATGGACGCGACATGAAATCAAACGGCTCAGGCAGGATACTTTTCACATGAGCCAGCCTGTATTTGCATCCCTTCTTAACGTGAAGCCCGCGACGGTTCGCGCATGGGAACAAGGCCAGCGGACACCGGACGGAGCGGCGGCAAGGCTTCTTGAAGTGCTCTCGCAGGATATCGAAATAGCCGAGAAACTGGCTTCCTGAAAAGAGCGTCTCTTCCAACCGAAAGCAGGGCCAGAAGACTCCGAGACACGAACTCGAAGTCGCGCGGAAGCGCTTAAAGGAGGTTTTAAAATGACGACGAAGGCGAAAAAATCGAGAGGGCTGCCGGCTTGATCTGCGCGTGGTTCCGGAGAAAAAAGCCGCGGCCTAAAGCGAAAGCGGCCGCGATACCTGCACGAGGCACCGCAGCCGTTCAGAAATCGCGCATTTTCAGCTCTTATTTGTTGTTGCAGTCAAGCTTACAATCACACCAAAGACCGTTGTGGGTGCAGAAGGTCGCTTGGCCAGCGGGCACTGTGTCGGGAATACAAACTGCCCTGTTCTTTCGATCCATCGCACAGTGAAAACCGGATTTACAGCGTACAGATGCACAGGGATCAGGTTTAGAAGCCCTGTTAACTTTAACTTGTCGGTACTTTGGCAATACGAAAGCATGCCGCTTTGTGCCGTCTGGGCCGGTATCACGCTTGATGCCAAAACATGATTCCCACACATATCCACCGTCTCGTGAGAAAAAACACCCGTACCCTTCTACGTCCTTGAAAAGGATCTCGGAGAATGCTGGCGCGCTGGTAAGGCTCAACACTGCAATCAATAGCACTGACGCGGCAAATACCTCTGATACGAATCTGAAGATTTTCATAACCCCCCCTTGTGGGCGGGAGCCCCAATGCCCCCATTCCTGATTTTCTTTTATTTTATTCCCCTCCTTATGATTATGCAACGCGCTACTGGCTCTGGACCCGCTTATCGCATTACCTCAAAATATCTGCGGCTTAGCTGCGTGTTGACTCATTAGAAAAGGTAACCCCTGAGGGTAAGCCGTTGAGCTCTTAGGCTCTCCATTAAATTTGTGCATGTGCTTGATTTGATTGGGCACATTGGGAAAGCAGTCCTATAAACTTAAAAAACAACCGCCCCTTTCTCATCTTTACAAATTTAATATGTTATATTAAAATAGCTAATAATGTGGATTAAAAGGGATTTTGAGGATACGTTCCAATCTTTAAGGCCGTTGCCCGCTGTCCTTCTGAGAGGCATGCGGCAGGCGGGGAAAAGCTCCCTTTTGCTGCGGCTCAGCGGCACGAAATACCGCGTCGCCAAACTCGACGACCTCGACCTAAGAACCCTGGCTCAAGACAACCCTGCCCTTTTTTTCGAGCAGTATCCCGCGCCCGTCATCGTGGACGAGGCTCAGTACGCCCCCAATCTATTCCCGGAGATCAAGCTTCGGATCGATCGGCTTCGTGAAGCCCGCCTCCATGGGAGCAAAGAAAACCTTTCCTCGCTCTTTCTGATGACGGGATCGGAACAAACCGAGATCAAGCTGAAAATCCGCGAATCCCTTGGGGGCCGTCTCAGCGAATACACGCTTCACCCTTTTTCGATTCATGAGCTTCTCACTCACGATCCGCATTTGAATCTCAATTCGCTTTTCTTGCGTGGGGGCTGGCCTGAGCTTCACGTTGATCCTGGTCTTCGCCCGGATGAATTCCTCAATCAACTCATCGATACTTTTATCGGCAAGGACGTCGCCCGAAAACAAGGCGTGGAAAAGATGCAATCCTTCATGAAGGCACTGAAGCTTCTGGCCGCCAGGACGGGGCAGCTTCTGAATGTCAGCGAGATCGCGGCTCAAGCCGGCGTGAAGAGCCCCATCATGCATGACTGGATCAGCCTCCTGGAAGAAAACTTCATTTTGACCCAGCTTCCGAGTTATTCCGCGAATCTGTCAAAGAGAGTGGTGAAGTCGAAAAAAATATTGATGAACGATCTGGGGCTCGCCACCCGGCTTCAGGGATGGCGTGAGCTCGAGCCGCTGTTGCTCAGCCCCAGCCTGGGCCAAAACTTCGAAACGCTTGTGTACACCGAAATCCTGCGGACAAGGGATCATTTCAATAAACGATGGAACCTGCACTACTGGCGTACCAAGCAAACCGAGGAAGTCGATTTTCTGATCGAGGATGAACGCGGGAAAATAGTGGCGATCGAGGCCAAAGTCACCGGCGCTGATTTCAACCCGCGCGAGTATCTGAAGTATTTCGGGGCGAAAAACCCGATTTACGTCGTTACGCTCGCGGGGCGCGAAATCAGAAGATCCGCCACCTGCACCGAAATACCCATTCGTAATCTCGCGAGACTGCTGCTCGATGAGCTGGCTTGAGTTCGCCGGGAGAGGAGTTGGGAGCGCTTTGGCTATGCCTATTTTATCTTGTAATATGATAAAATATATCATATTATGAATTATGAGTTGGACGGTTAAGACCAAGAAAAAGGTCGCCAAGAACCTGCTGAAACTTCCAAAGAATATACGCGAGGAATTGCAGGCGCTAGTCGGAGACATCATCAAGGGCGGTCCTGTTCGCGGTGACTGGCCGAACTACTCTAAACTTGCCGACGGTTCGCACCACTGTCATTTGACCTACAGCTAAGTGCGGTCTGGATCGTCATTGATAATGAAGCCAAAATAGTGGAGGTGACTTATGTCGGAAGCCGCGAAGATGCACCGTATTGAAATAGCCATTCGCAGTGGCGCGAAAAAGAAGCTTTTTCTTGTAACACAGGAAAAAGCCGACGCGATTGAAACGCTTCTTCGGGATGCACCAAGTCCCGATGACGAGCTTGTCGATATGACCGATATTTTTCCCGATTTGAAAGACCCCGAAAAACTTCCCGCAATCACGTTTCGCGGGATTCGCGCTAAAACCGGACTCACCCAAGCCGAAGTCGCCGAAAGGCTTGGCATTACCCAAGCCGAAGTTTCAAAGATCGAGGGTGGAAAGCGCGCCATCGGCAAAGCGTTGGCCAAGAAGATCGAAAAAGAGTTCAAAATCGACTATCGCCGGTTTTTGTAGGCCCAAATGCAACGGCCGAAAAGGCAGGAGTTTTTTTATGAGGTCAGTAGATGTAATTGCACCTGCCAATTCCACCCGTTCACCGACAGCTCCATTGAATCCAAGGTAGTGATGCTCCCGCATGAGCGCCTGCCAGCGCCCGCGTTCCTCACGTAAAATCGGCCTGACCCGCACCTGTTTCAGGAATGCATCGCCTCGCGTCGCCATGGGCCAGTTTTACCCTGTGTTTCGGAAAGTGAGTTCTAACGGACAAAGATTTTGTTTTAAAAATAACGTAATAATATCAGCCACATGATGGCGCTTTTTTTATTTTCCTATTTTCCTAAAATTGTATATCATGGGCTTTATGGAGGTTTTATGTCTTCAAAAAATGCCGCGAAATTGCTTCGCGTAGCCCTAAACGGGCAGATCAGCATTGGGAAAAAGTGGGCAGGCCGAGAAATCCGCATTGAGGAAGTGAGTGACTCCGAACTCAGAATCGTTGCGGGAGTTTTTGTGCCGAAGCACCAGGCTACGTTCTATACGCCCGAGGCCACGGAAACGCTTCGAGACTTTAACGAGTGGAGTGCCAAAAACCCGCCCAAAACGACGAACACAGACGCACTGTTCAATCGCCTAGAAAAACAAGCCCGTGACAAAGCGAAAAAACGAAGCTGAGCGTGTTTCCACCCATCATGAACTGGTCACGGTGGACCTAGAATACCCACGCGTGCAGGGTGAACTCGCGGAACTCGATCTGGATCAGTTGCTTGAGGTCAGGGCTTGCGTTGAAAAGATCCAAAAAATGACTTGGGCTCAAATCTTAGCGACATCCTCGAAATCTGAAAAGAGAGGACTGAATTGGGAGGTCATCTCCGATCAGAAAACGGCCACCGGAGCGGTGATCGCCTCGATTCGAGTTTCACGAAAGTTCCGCGCGCGGGTTACACGCGATGGGGCCACCCTGCGCTTCATCTCGTTCCACCCGGATCATGACAGCGCTTATGAGGAACCGGGCGGAGAAGACGTTTAACCGGGTGCGAGGAGAAATGGCCCTATGAGTGACGACGAGTCTGACGCCGAGATGCGATGTGTATTGGAAGAAATGGCTGGTGGAGGTGAACGGAATCGAACCGATGACCTATAGCTTGCAAAGCTATCGCTCTCCCAACTGAGCTACACCCCCGATACAATCATTTTCCATACATCAAGCTTGCTTCGAGCGCATTAAAAAGCTTGGGCCCGGCCCTGAACCCAAGAATAGAAGAAAACGGCGTCGGGTTCATCCTTAAACCGCGCCAATTCCTGTTTCATCTCGCCCACGACTTCCGGAGTCACCTTTCCGGCCTCAAGAAGCGTGGGAGCTCCGCTGAGCAAGTGACTCATGAAATCTTCGATATACTGCGCGCGTTTTTTTGGCGTGCGGCTGTCGTAGTGGTGAACGATGACTTGGGTGGAAACGTTTTGGTATCCCGCCGCGAGTAAATAGTTGGCGAGCTTTCCGCCGACGAACGGGTCGCCCTTGAGCGTCCACTGGAGGTCGTTGAACGCGAACCAGTACTGAAGGGTCGCGGGGCTATACGGGTGCAGATAGAACGTCGCGTTCATGACCTCGTTGCAATAGATCACCGCGTTGGCCTTCAGAACCCGCCGGACCTCGCGCAGAATTTTTACAGGGTCGTGGACGTGCTCGAGAAACCAGCACAGAAAGGCGCCGTCAAACGTATCGTCAGAATAAGGAAGCTTCGACGCGTCTGCCACGTCAAGAGAAACCCGTCCGGACTTGATCGCCGAAGCCAGGTGTTTTTTCGCGCGTTCGATTTGTTTTTCCGACGCGTCAATCCCCTGAATCTTCAGATGCGGAAACCTTTCGAGAAGAATCTCGGTCTGGGCGCCGACCCCGCAGCCGACTTCGATGATGCGGCTCTGCTTCGAGAAATCGATCTTCTCGAATACGCTGGTCTCGAGAAATCGCGCCTGGCGGTAAAGACGGTTTTGCTCCTCGGGCGAGTACCCATGCAGATATCCGGTGGAAGCGTCCTTCTTTTCGGCCGTTCGAGACGCCATGCGCGCTCTCCTTATCGCGATCGCGGTCAAAACATCCAGAGATGGAGATTCAGCTGAAACGCCCACCACTGCATCGGCAGATAATTGTGCCGTTCGGTATCCAGCGGTCTGCCGCCTGGACTTTTCACGCGCTGAACGTAACCGAGGTTCCAAGTTATTCCTGGCGCGAGAATCGCGGAGCCCATCCGGTAACCGATGGCGCCGTGGAAGCTCACGAGCCCGCCACGGTAAATCAGCTCTTTTTTCTGGTCGGAGTACTGCGCGAACCCTATTCCGGCCCTTCCCATCTCGACGAATTTTTCGCTGTCCAAAAGCCTGTAGATGAAGCCAACGCCGGGGCCCACGGTATAAATCGATCCGGGATCGGAGTCGCTTTTTCGCGCGATTTCGGCATCAGGCTCAAGGGGGCTGTCATACCGGTTAACACCGGTCTGCTCGATCCGTATCGCGCCATACGTCGCGCTATAAAACGTCGCGGATAAGTCGGCGTAGATGTCGTTCCAGACGCGGCCGACCGAGAGTCCAAAGCCTTTCGCTCCCTTCGACGCGACGTCCGTGCTGTAGTCCGCGGCAAGAAACCATTTTTTCCCTCCGGGAGTGGAAATCCTGCTCGTATCCACGATTTCAAGCGTGGTGGCGGGCATACCGACCGGCTCCTCGGCGCGCGCCGGGCAGGCCACGGCCAGAAACCCGATCAACGCGAAGATCCAGACGCGACGCGCTCTCATAATTTGTCCTCCGGAAGCTCATCGACGCCAATCAGTTTAGCGAGCTCAATCTCCTGGTTGTAGTGAGCAAGGATGGCGCTCGTATAATTCTGCTCCGCCGAGCGCAACGAAGAAATCGCGTCCTTGAGGTCGAGCCGGTCGAAGCCCGTTCCCGACTGCAACGTCTTCAGCGAAGCGTCGAACACGCTGGCCGCTTTCCTGAAAATCTCTTCCGCGTTTTTGATAGTCGATTCCTGCTGGACGATCTGCGTATAGGCGCTGCGCACGGCGATCTCCGTGCTGTTGCCAGCGACGCGCAAGGCGATCTCGGCCTGCTCCTCTGAAATTTCGGCTGCTCTGCGCGCTCTCCCGTTGAAAATCCCACCGTCGCCGGTAAGAGGGATCGTAAAATTCACGCTCGCGCTGACGTCGAGGTTACCGCTGGGTGACCCTGTTGACTCACGAACCTTCGCGCTCTGCCGCGGCCCCATGTCATATCCGAGCGTCACGCCGGAAAAAGTAACCGTCGGCAAGGGAAGAAAATTTTTCTTCGCGATCCTTAGCGTGATTCTCGCCTGCTCAAGGGCCACCTTGGCGTCGCGCACTCCGGGCGAGGTTTCTTTATAGATGCGGATCGCATCCTCGAGCTTCATCTTCAGCTTATTGAACTTGATCTTGGCCTTGATCAAGTACTTGTGGCCGATAGGGTCGCCAAGAACGTTGTTGAGGGCCCAGGTTGACTGCGTATAAGTCGTCTCGTCTTCGAGAAGCTTGTTTTTCGCGTTCAGAAGGTCCACCTCGGCGGAGGCAAGATCGCTTTCTTGCGCCTTTCCAAGCGGAATACGGCTCTTGATGAGCTCGTACACGGCTTCGGCCTGATCGACCGAACGCTGAGAGATGTCCAGCAGGTCTTGCTTGGTCATCAGGCCGTAAATCGCGTTGATGACCGAGAAGCGGACGTCGCGCTCGACTTCCTTGATGTTTTGCCGCGACCGCTCTGCGGTCAGCTTCGCCATCTGGTAGGCGTCGCGGTCTTTTCCGAAGTTGTAGAGGGTATATTCGCCCAGCGAAAGCGCGGCTCTTGAGGCGGGGGTGCCGTGGTTGAGATTACTCTTGCCGATGTCGGGGCTCGAACCGCGCGCGGCGCTGCCGGGAACCTGATCGACGGTGTAAGCCGAACGGACCGTGGACGACAGCGTGATCTTCGGGAGGTACATGTTCTCCCATGCGTTATCGTACGCGATCTCGTTCAATTCCTGCTGGAGGCGGCGGCCGACGATCGTCGGGTTGTTGCGCATCGCTTTGGCGATCGCGGATTCAACCGTGATCTCCTCGGCCAAATCGGCGGATGGAGCCTCATTGGCGGCCCGCAGAGGCAGAACTCCGGGATAAAAAGAAATGAACGCGGCGATCCACGCCGCCAGTCGGGCAAGCTGGAAAACACGCTCACGCAGGAAGCCCTGGAACGGGAAACCTGGGCGAAAGTATCGGTCGGACGACACGCGCGCGAAGCTCGCGAGCCGCTCGATCAAGCGGGGAAGCATCCTTATCCCTGTCACCATCCATGGTTGACGCGCCGGTATTTCGATCGCGTCCGGGAATTCCTCCCAAAGAAAGCGTTGCTAAAACATCACACCTGATTAAAATTTTAACACGAGGTTGATGCAAGGATGCGAATCCGGAGTGTTTTTGCCGTCGCGGCGCTGGCATTTTTTTCCCGAGCCTTTTTTGCAGCCGCCGCCGACTGCCCCGCGTGTGCCAAGCTTTTCGACAGCCTGGCGGCTGTCCAGGCGGAAAAAAAGTCCGCGTCGGAGCTCTTGGCCAAGAATGAAGAGGCCCTGAGCAAGATCTCCGCTGACGATATATCGAAAAAAGTGAAGCTGGCTTCGAACATCTTCCTGCTCAAAACGAAGATCGAAACCAAGGCGAACAACGGTGTCGTTCTTGAAAAACAAATCACTGATATGAGGTGCAATACATGTCCCAAGCCCAAGCCTCCGGAAACCAAGTAGCCGGCAAGCCGGTGAACGGCCGGAAACAGCGGTCGCTCAAAAATCTCTGGATCAATCCCCGGTATCAGGGCCGGTACATCTTCTGGATCTCTCTGTCGGGCCTGCTGCTCGTTGCCTGCAATTCGGCGATCTTCTACTACTTCACGAGCGAAAATTACGCTCTTTTGGTGGATTTAAGCCCGATGACGGACGAAGCGAAGATGCAGCTGTACAAAGAACTCAAGCAGATCATCACTCTTCTGATCACGGGAAACCTGGTTTTTCTGGCGCTGGTCTCGATCGTGGGCCTGTTTTTCTCGCACCGGGCAGCCGGGCCGCTTTATCATTTCAAGCGCGTGTTCCGCGACATCAAGAACGGAAATCTCGCGGCTCGTATCCGTCTGAGACCGACCGACGACTTCAGGGAAGTCGCCGCGGAATTCAACGAGATGATCGAAGTCCTCGACGAAAAGCTTGGACGTCCGAGGAACCCGCCCGAGCCTTGACGCTTAAAACTTGTAGGCGACGCCGAGCTTAAATGCCAGCGCCGAATTTGTTGATGCCGCGACTTTTCCCGTGCGATCCCTCACCTTATAGACGTTGTAGGAAACCTGACCGAAGGCCTGAAGGTTTTTCGTAAGGTCCGCGGCGAGGTTGAGATACGTGCGCGAGGTGTAGCGGTGCTGGCGATAATCGGTCACGATGCGATCTTTGCAGTACGTCGACGAATAACCGTAGCCGGAATAACCGTTGCCGTAGTGGTTGTACGAGGTGTGGCACTCGATGCCGTCGACGTACTGGATGCCGTCTGAAAACGTCGCGCCGAATTTTTCTCCGAACGCCACGTGATACTTCTCGAAGAACTTGAAACCGATTTCGCCGGAGAGACCGTATCCACCGGCGCCATCGGTACGGGAACCGTCGGAGGCACGCTCGCTCAGCGCGAAGCCGAGAAGATCGAGCGCTCCCTTGATGGCGATCTTGGCGTCTTCGCTGAGATAGCCTTCCGCGCCCGCTTTGATCCCGATAAACGAGATGCGATAAGACAGCTCGTTATTGATCGCGAGGTCTTTTTGCAAATCGAGGTTAAGGAGGCTGAACGAGACGAAATTCTTGGAAAACATATCATCGTTTCCCGTCTCGTAGCCGATACCGTCGAACTGAAGGTCGATGAAGGGAACCCCGCCGGAGCCCGCGGTCATGTCCATGTTGATGCGCGCGACGATGAAGTACGGCGCGTCGTTGTCACCGTCGAGCGGGATTTTCGAGGAACCGTTTACGCGGAAGAGCGCTTCGATCGCCTTCGGGCCGTTCATCGCGCCGCCGCCGATCTGGATCATGTTGTCGTCATCGCCCGCGGTTTGAGCGAACGCGGACGAGCCGAACGAAAGCACGGCCAACGACAACGTCGTCATGCCTAGAATTTTCCGAACAAAAGAAAAGCGGTTTTGTGAACGCATGGACAGGCACCTCATTAGATTCAAATTTTTAAGGTGTAACATGTAGCATTAAACTATACTAAAATGAAGTGGTATTTTTTAGTGCTATAGATTCAGATATTTAACCGCATTTTTAGGAATGCGGCGGCAGGATCACACGTTTCTCGGAAATCACGGCATCCAAGGCGACGTCGTGCGGTTCAGCCGGAAGCGCGGGAAGTATCTGGAAGTCGTAGGCCAGGCCGATAAGCCGGCAGGCGTGAGAGCCGCGTTCCTCCCGGATTTTCGCGATGGCGCGATCATAGTAACCTGCACCGTAACCCAAACGATGGCCGTTCAGGTCGAATGCGACGCCGGGTACGAGGATCAAATCCAGAGCCGCCGCCGCTGGCGCGGCATGCACGGAGGGGTTGGGCTCGGCGATCCCGAAGCGGCCCAGACGCAGCTCGGACCAGTCTTTCACTGGGTGGAACTCGATCCGCGTGCCTGCGCCCGCTGATTCGGAAAAAGTCTTCGGAAAAAAACACGTCTTTCCCGTTTTACGAAAATACGAAAAAAAAAGACGCGTGTCGACCTCGCCCCGGATCGGAAAATACAGCGCGATCGCACGCGCGCTCTCAAGGGCGCTCTCGGGGAAAAGTTCGTCTCGGTGTTTCTGAAAAGTCTCGAAAACGGCTTTCGAAAGCGCGGAAACCTCGCCCGCGGCCATGGCCGCGCGGCTCTTCAGGATGCGAGCGCGGATGGCTGCCTTCGGTTCGCCTGTTGACGGGCCGGATTCAGGTCGAGGTGGCATCTTCGAGAAGGTCGAGAATCCGCTGCGACTTCTCTCCCATCTCGACCTTCAGCCGCGAATGCCGTTCGGCAGCGGCGAAATACCTGTCCGTGATGTTGAGGGCCGCGAGAACGAGTGCTTTGAACTGCGGCGTTTTCGGCGCTTTTTTAAGCACGTCCTGAACGCTCGCGTTGAGGTACTGCGAGACCTTCTGCGCGCGGTCGGGCGAGCCGTCGGTCGTGATCTTGAGCTCCTGATCGAGCACGCGGATCGTGACGGCTTTGCGGTCGCCCTTTTTACTCTGGAACTTCTGCTCGCTTTTGTATTGTGCCATGAAGGAAGTGTATCGACGCTTTCAAATTCCCGCAAGAATCCCGTCGGTAAACGACGCGGCGTGAAACGGGACGAGGTCTTCGGGGTCCTCGCCCACGCCGATGAAAATGACCGGCAGTTTCAGGGACGAGGCGATCGCGAACACGGCGCCGCCCTTGGCCGAACCGTCAAGCTTCGTGACGATGAGACCGGTGAGATCGAGGAATTGATGGAACTCGCGCGCCTGGTTGAGCGCGTTCTGCCCCATCGTTCCGTCGAGTACGAGCCAGGTTTCATGGGGCGCTCCTGGCAGGGCTTTCGCGAGCACTCGTTTCATTTTCTTGAGCTCCTCCATGAGATTGGATTTCGTGTGAAGGCGGCCGGCGGTATCGAGCAGACAAAGGTTTGAGCCGCGGCTCACCGCCGCCTTGACGGCGTCGAACGCAACCGCGGAAGGATCGGAGCCCTCCGCTTGAAACACCCCTTCCGCCCCCACGCGCTCAACCCAGGTTTTAAGCTGCTCGGTGGCCGCCGCGCGGAAGGTGTCGGCGGCACCCACGAGAACTTTCAACCCGCGCGCGCGAAAACGGCTGCAGAGTTTCGCGATGGTCGTGGTCTTGCCCGCGCCGTTCACCCCCAGGATGAGCACGACCTCGGGCTTATGGCTGGGTTCAAACGGCTTCTCTCCGGGAAGACGAGACTGCAGTATGCGAGCGAGCGCGGATTTAAGCTCGGCGCGCGCCGGAACGCGCAAGCCCCACTCTCCGCGAAGCTCTTCGACGACTTGTTCGGAAAACTCGACCCCCACGTCAGCGGCGAGAAGCGCTTCCTCGACGTCATCGTAAAAGCGGCCCCCTTCCGAACCTGAAAGACGATCGAGCGCCTGCTGAAAAAACGCGTGCGTGCGGCTTAAACCCCGGCGCACGCGCTCGTCTTCGGTCAAGGGTGCGGCACGAATGCGGCCTTGCGCGCGGCTGCGCCGTTTTCTCGCGAAGGCGGAAAGTACTGCCGCCAAAACGGCTGCGCCAGCGAGAATCAAGACCGTCTGCGTGCTCATGCGTTCACCGAAAAACTAGAATGCCTCGACGATCACGGCGATGCCCTGGCCGCCGCCGATGCAGGCGGAGCCCAGGCCATGGCGTTTTCCGCGGCGGTTGAGCTCATAGAGCAGATGCATCGCGATGCGGGTGCCGCTCGCGGCCAGCGGATGGCCGATCGCGATCGCGCCGCCGTTGACGTTCGTGCGCTCGCGATCGAGACCGAGCTCTTTTTCGACGGCGATATATTGAGCCGCGAAGGCCTCGTTCACTTCGACGAGATCCATGTCGTGGATTTTCATTCCGGCCTTCTTCAGCGCAGCCTGCGACGCGGGAACCGGCCCGATGCCCATGATGCTGGGATCGACGCCCGCGACGCCGTAGGCGACGAGCCTTCCGAGCGGCTTGAGATTTTTCCGGGCGGCGTACGCTTCGGTCGCCACGACCATCGCGGCCGCGCCGTCGACGATGCC
The DNA here is from genome assembly GCA_016186905.1 of Deltaproteobacteria bacterium. Classification (GTDB taxonomy): domain Bacteria; phylum Bdellovibrionota; class UBA1018; order UBA1018; family UBA923; genus JACPKS01. Next base: position 5,713 of record JACPKS010000065.1, on the reverse strand, counting down.
GCTCGCGTTTCCGGCGGTGACGACGCCGTCTTTTTTGAAGACGGGCTTGAGTTTGGCCAGAATTTCCATCGTCGTGGCGGGCTTGGGATGTTCATCCGTTTCCACCGTGATCGTTTCTTTTCTGCCGGCAACGGGAATCGGCGAGATTTCGGTTTTGAAAAAACCTCTCTCCGCGGCCGTTTTCGTCCTCGCCTGCGAGGAGAGCGCGAACGTGTCGACATGTTCGCGCGTAATGCCGTATTTCTCGGCGAGGTTTTCGGCGGTAATCGCCATCGGGCAGCCGCAGTAGCTGTCGGTCAGCGCCGCGAACAGGTAATCCTCGGTCTGCATATTTCCCATTTTCGAGCCCCACCGCGCTCCGCGGAGTACGTACGGGGTCATGCTCATGTTCTCGACGCCGCCCACGAGCGCCGTTTCCGTTTCGCCGCAGGTCATTTGCAATTGAGCGTCGACGATCGCTTGAAAGCCTGAGCCGCAGAGCCGGTTCACGGCGAGCGACGGCACCGCGATCGGCACGCCGGACTTCAAGCCGATGTGTCGCGCGACGTAGATGCTGTCGACCGACGACTGCAGCACGTTTCCGATGATGACGTGGTTGACTTCCTCGGCCGGCACGCCCGATTGAGCAAGTGCCGCTTTCGCGCAGCTCGTGCCGAGATCAGAGGGATTCACGTCCTTGAGCGTGCCGCCGAACGCGCCGAACGGGGTGCGCTTGGCGCCGAGGAATACGAGACTGTTCGCGGAAGATTTGGTCATGGCTGAGTTGCTCCTTTTATTTTGTCGATCTGATCGGCCGTACCCTTGGCGATCGCGTACAAAAGATCGTACGTGTAGATGCCCGTGCGATGCCCGTCGTTCCAATCGATCTGCACGGCATAGCGGCCAACACTTTCGACGTGTCGCGGGCGGATGTCCTTACGAACCTGCTCGCGCGTCATCCGGCGCTCGCGCGTCCACTATGAACATCTCGGAGTCGGAGTGTTTTCGGATCTGCGTGGGCGAAAGAGCCGTGCCGGACATACGCACGAGAATCTACGACGATCTGGACGGACAGGCAAGGACTGCCCGGCAGCGCTTACCCGTGTTGTCGCGCCCGACCGCGCCGCTTAAAATGGGGAACAGGAGACCGAAGTCATGGCAGAAGGCATCCGGACGGAAACCCTCCGGCAAGAACAACTCAAATTCCAGATCGAGCGCCAGAACGAGCTCGAGATGAAGAAGACCAAGAGCAAATACAAGAACGACCTCGAGCGTACCGTCGCTCAGAATGTTTCCGCTAAAGACGAGCTGGAAAAAGCCTACGAGGTCGCGCTCTCGACTCAAAAAGAGGAATTCGCGCAGCGGATCGAAGACGTGCGCAACAACAACGCCAAACTGCTTCAAGAGGCGCACCAGCAGGGCGAGGAAGAGCTCAATAAGACACGCACGCGATACCAGGAGCAGATCGCGCGATACCGCGAACAGAGCGAAAAAACGATCGACGAAACCCGCAAGCAGACCGAAGCCGCGGTGACTAATTTAAAAGCAAGGAGGGGTTAAGATGGCCGCAAATAAATCCGCCACGAACAAATTCGACGGAAACGTGAGCACGGGAGAATCGAAAGAAGAAATGATTCGCGTGAACGGAAAGCAGCAGGTCATCGACATGCTTCGCTTGGCCGATCCCGCGTATCGCGAAACACTTCTGCGCGGGATCGAGAAGCGCGACCCGTGGCTCGCGCGCGAGCTGCGCGCGGCGCTATAAAGCCTCAAGCACCCCGTGGCGCAAGCCGCGGGTGCTGACGATCACGTCGTTCTTTCCGAAAAACTCCATCGCGGTGACGAGAATTCCTGTGCCGGCGACGATCACGTCGGCGCGCTGTACGCCTACCAGTGGGATTTTTTTGCGCTCTTCGTTCGTCTTGGTCGCCAGCGAGATATGCAGTTCATTCGCGATGCGTCTGCTTAAACGAAAACCATCGATCTTCTCGGACGTGAAACTCGAAATCCCCATAGCCATCGCCGCGAGCACGGTCGGCGTTCCCGCCACCGCGACCCAGTTTTTCACCCGCAACTGCGCGGCGAGCTCGGGGCGGATGCGTGCCCAGTGCTCATCAAGGCCGTTTTCAAGCGCACCGATCGACTGAACGGTGTACGGATCGCCCTTGAGATAAATCTCGGAAGCGCGGATCGATCCGATGTCGAGGCTCTGGCCCGCGATATCGCCGGACTTGGGATCAAAGCAGACGAACTCGGTGCTTCCGCCGCCGATATCCATGAGCGCGTGCGCCGCGGGGTCTTGCGACGGCAGCAATCCGCCAAGAAAGCTCAGTCTCGCTTCGGTGTCGCCGCCGATGATGCTTACCTCGATGCCGGTCTCGGCGCGGACACTCTCGTAAAATTCGCGCGAGTTCGCCGAATCCCGCGAAGCGCTCGTCGCGAGGGCGCGGATGCGGGTGGCGCCGAGGTCGTCGCACCTAGCGCGGTATTTTTTGAACACCGCCATCGCACGCGTCATCGCCGCTTCCGAAAATCTGCGATTCTCGTGCACGCCCTCGCCAAGGCGCGGGTATTCAATGGCGTATTCGAGCGTGCGCGTGATGCGGCGCTTGCGCAGGGGATCGCCGCCCGCCTCCTCGGTCTCGGCGACGAGAAGGAGCATCGTGATCGTGCCGATGTCGATCGAGGCTTCGATCATGCTGCTTCCGCCGGAGTCATTCCTTCTTTTCAGCCGCCGTGGAAGGCGCGGGCGCGTCTTCGCCCGGATCGACGGCCGCGTTCGGGTCGCCTTTGCCGGCGTGGACGTATTTCAAACGAAGCTTCATCTGGTAGTTTTCTTTTTCAAGCTTCTCGATGCGCCCCTTGAGGTAACGAATCTCTTCTTCCTGCTCGGCGATCTTCTTTCCGCGCTCGTGGGCTGCCGTATAGTAGCCCTCGTCGAAATTCTCGGTACCGGGATCGTATAAACCCACGCGCGTCTCGCCGTCGACGAGCGCCTTCACGCGGTACTTGCCGCCTTCGACTTTCGTCGCTTCGGTGACCTGCACGTCGTAGGCCTTGCCCGGATACGCCTTGTCGGTCCAGTACTTCGAGCCGGAAAGCTTCGCCTTGTTGACGTTCGGGTCGGTCGAACAGCCGGCGGCGAATACGAGCGCGGCCAAGGCAAACAATACAATTGGATTCAATCTTGTCTTTCTCATAATTTTCCTTTCTACGTCGCATCCAATCCAAACGTGACCAACGTCACGTTTGGCGCGCTCAACGTCCAAACAAGCCCTTAAGCGCTTTTTTCACGTCTTCTTTTTGAGGAGCCGCCGGCGCACCGGTCTGGCCGCCCTGCTCTCCTCCCCCGAGCGCCTTGCCAAGCGCCGCGCCGGCGGCGCCGGGCAGCTTGCCTGCCACGGCCTTCGTGAGCGCTTCCTTGCCTTTGCTCTCGGCCGCGTTCTTCGCGAGGCTCGCGATCGTCGAACCCCAGTCGAAACAGGGCGAGAACATCGTGCACTTGATCTTCGAGACGAGCGCGAAATGGCCGTAGCGCCTGTCTTTCGCGGTGGAATCGAGGCCCAGCCAATTATAGGTGTCGATGAAATCCATCGACAGATCGAGCGCGTAATCCTGAAGCTTGACCGTGCCGCCGCCCTTGAGGTCAAGCCCCTTGTTCGGACGCGCCTTGCCTTTAAGCTCGTTGATCGTGAACACTCCCTGCGCGAGCGAGAATTTCGACTCAACGCTTTCGTAGTCGCCTCTCCAGTCGCCGATGTTCGCGGGCACCTTCACTTTCGACTTCGCGAACGCGGGGAGCTTTTCGATCACGCCGTCGCGGATCTGCGGACCGAAATCCATCGTCGAAAAAACCGCGTCCTTGATCGAAAACGTGCCGCTGCCCTTCCAGCCGGAAATCACGTCGTTGGGATTGAGCCCCGCTCCGCCGATGTTGAGCGTCGACGCGATGACACCCTTCACGGTGTTGCGCGCGACGGGCATCTGGCTTTCGACCATTTTTTGCGTCTGCAGGCCGGTCACGACAAGATTCGTGCCGACTTCGGGTTTGGCCGGGCGCGCGTTGAAACTCATCGTGCCCTTCGCCGACCCGCCGAAGAGGCGCATCGAAAAATCCTTGAGCGCGATCAGAAGGTTGTTCATCGAAACGGCGCCGCCGATGTCTTCCATCACGACACCGGTCGATTTCACGCGTTTAAGCTTGAAATCGAGCGTGCCCGACGTCGCGGCCGCGATGGGATTCGTGCGCAGGGGCGCGAACATCGCGTTGTAATCCACGACCGGCGCGGCGGGCGCGGCCCCTTTCGCGGCGGGCGCTCCGGCCGACGCCGCGGCTGCCTGCGCCTTGCGGGCCTGCGCCGCTTTTTCGGAGGCGACAAGAAGGCCGTCGAGATCCATCGCGTTCGAGGCCACGGTGAACTGAAAGCGCGGCTGGAGAAAATTCTCGAGCATACCCTTCGCCGCCAGATCAAAATCCTTCGCCGTCATTCTGACGTCAAGCGATCTCAGCTTGTTGGTGACGATCGATATGGCGCCGTTCACCTGCAGCGGTTGCTTCATCGACTCGTGCATGAGGTTGATTTTTTCGAATTTCAGATCAGCAGCGTAATCCAGGCGGCTCACAGGGCCGTCGGCTGAAGCCGAAAGCTCGACGGCGCCGTTTAAGCCGTAAGCCTTGATCATTGAGACGAGTTCGCCGAGCGGAGCGATTTCGATGCGGTTCGATTTCAGCTTGAAATCAATGCTGGTCGCGTCGCCCGCGGTCTTCGTCGAGACCTGCGAGTCGATCGTCACGCCCGCGAGGCGGAAGCGCATCACGGGGATCTGAGCCTCGTCCTTTCCGACCGTTCCCTTCACCTCGAAGCCGAGCGGCACGCCGGGTTTCTTGTCGAACATTCCGGGATCGCGAATCTCGACGCCGTCGAGATTCAACGCCGCCTTGAGGTCGAGCTTCTCGAACGCTTTTTCGGCCGCGCCTCCCGACCGGATCGCGTGGAGCGAGCCGTCGAACACGAGAGGCCCCGTCATCTTGATTTTTTTCCGCGCGAGGATATCGATCTGTGCTTTAAGCTCAAACGGCATCTCGCGATCAAGCGAGACGTCGCGGAGCGAGAAACCCAGATCGTTGACGTTGTAGATATCCCCGGAGAACTCATCCCGGAAGGCGAGCTTCGCGTGGCTGAGCAGAAACGTAAAGCGCGCTTTGAGCGCCGCGGCCGGAATCGCGGCCTGACCGGTTGTTTGGGGCGCGGCTTTGGGCTCGCCGGGCTTCGCCTGCGCGGCACCGCCGGCTTGCGTACCCGCTGACGGCTTCGCAAGCGTCATCACGTTCATCGAACCGTCGCGAAAGCGTATCACCGAAACCTGCGGAGTCGAAAGGACGAGCCGGATCTCCGGCGCGCCCGAAATCACGCTCATCAGCGGGATGTTCAGCGCCGCGTCCTTCACGTCGACGACGGGCTGGCCTTTGGCGTCGAAAAGTTTCAAGCCGTCGATGCGCACGTTCACGCGGCCCCACAGGCTCAGACTCAGTTTTCCGATCTCAAGCTTTCCGTTGATGTACTCGTTCGCTTTCTCGACGATCACCGGGCGGTACTTGTCGACGTCGACGACGAGCGGAATGACGATGGCCGCGACGACAAGCAGCCCAAAAAGCGAGCCCAAGCCTATGAAGAATTTTTTAAGAAACGATTTCATGATTCCTCCGAAGTTATTGTGAAAGTTTTTTCTTAAG
>JACPKS010000076.1 GCA_016186905.1 Deltaproteobacteria bacterium | reverse complement strand
GGCCACGGAAATCACCTCGATGGAATTGATCGCCAAACGGCTCGCTGAATTGAAAAAAAGCGGGCGCATCCTTGCTCATCAGATTTCTTTGGCGAAGATGAATAACTGCCGCAAGGCGCTGGAAATCGCCCGCACCTGCCGGGAACTTTTGGGCGCCAGTGGAATTCATAATGAATATCACGTGGGCCGTCACCTCGTGAATCTCGAGACGGTGGTCACTTACGAAGGGACCGAACACATTCATTCTCTCGTGCTCGGGCAACACCTCACCGGAATCAAGGCGTACTCCTGAAACTCATGACGGAGCCGTAGGAATGGAACTGTAGAAATGGAATTGTACGAACGCAATATCAATTCCAGCGTGCGAAAAACCGGACCGGATACCATCCTGACCGAAGCTTCGCTTCTCGACCTGAACCACAGCATGAGAGTGTCGCTGGAAATCAATCTGCAGACACGGGAAATCGTCAAAGCCGACGCGATCATTCTCAAGGCGCCGCTGCGGGCGTGCGACAACACCGTCGAGCTCGTCAAAAAACTCGTGGGCCTGAAGATCGGCCGCGGGATCAATCGAAAACTCATCGAACATCTGGGCCAATCCGACGGCTGCACGCACCTCTATGAACTGGCGCTCAATGCGGTTCGCTTGAGCTTCAACGTCATGGTCGGCATGCGCTTTAATTGGAAGGAATGGATCGCCAAATCCCTCTCGGATGCGGATTTCGTCAAGATCGCGATGCCTTATCTGAAAAACACCTGTCGCCCGTTCAAGGCTCCGCCCAAAGAATGACCCGCGGCTTTTTTTCAGTCCGCCGCTTGCGGGCTGGAGGCGGTTGCGCGTACCGCGAGCGGAATTTCAGCCTCCAGGGCTTTCACTGCAAGTCTGTTTTCTTCGGGAGTGCCGATACTGACGCGCAGAGCATGCGCGAGACCGTAATTGGCGACCGGACGAAAAATCACTCCGCGCTTTAAACAAGAGAGATACGCTTCGCTGCCGCATTTTCCGAGTCCGCGGCTCACATCGATCAGGAGAAAATTTCCTTGGCTCTTCCAATATGGGATCGCCATGCGACCGAGATTCTTTTCCCAGAACTTCATGCCGATATTATTTATTTTGACCGATTTTTGCACAAACGCCTTGTCACCGAGCGCTGCCGCCGCCGCGGCGAGCGCCAGGGCATTCATGTTGAAGGGCTGGCGGATTTTTTCGACTGTCGAGATGATTTCAGGGCGCGCAACGCCGTAACCGGCGCGAAGCCCGGCGAGACCATGGACTTTCGAAAAAGTCCGGAGCACGACGACGTTCGGAAATTCCCCGAGAAGCTCCATCGGATCCGGAAGATCCTTGGCCGTGACATATTCCCAATAAGCGTAGTCCAGCACCACCATGACGGAGCCGTTTCGAATACGCGCGACATCCTTCAGAAAAGATCCGAATTCCTCCGTCGTATTGTAAGTCCCTGTCGGATTATTGGGATTGGCGATGAAAACCATCTTTACCCGGGTGTTGTCGCGCGCGAGCCGGGCCATTTCAGACAGGTCTGCGTGGAGATTTTCGTCCAGAGGCGCCTCGATCGTGCTGACGCCGTGGATCTGCGCGCAAATCCGGTAACAAATAAAGGCCGCTTTGGACGTAACAATCGAATCTCCCGCCAGGCAGTAGGTGCGAATGAGCATGTCGATGATCTCGTTGGAGCCATTGCCGACGATAATTTCGACGGGCGTTTTGCGCAGGTGCCGGGCGAGCTCCTGCTTCAAGTGATGCGCCGAGGCATCGGGGTAGCGATGGAGCTCGCCGAGATTGCCGCGAACCGCAGCCCTCGCTTTAGGGCTGGAACCAAGAGGATTTTCATTGGAGGCCAGTTTGATCACCCGTCGAATTTTAAATTCACGCTGGGTTTCTTCGATCGGTTTTCCTGGAACATAGGGAACAAGTGCGCGGATATAATCGGGAACATGAAGTGGCATAGTCGTGCCAAACTACATCACAGGACGCATCCTTGGCGCAAGCCACTTGCCAATTGAAAGGTTCTTCTGCATATTTTTTCCATAACGAGGAAGGACTTGATCCAATGCGACAGGTACCGAATTCGCCTCAATCGAAGCGCTACGGCATTATCGGTGATGGGGCGGTGGCACGTCATTTTTCACATTACCTATCCCTTTCGGGCATTCCGCACCTCAATTGGTCACGCCGCGAATTCGACAGGCTCGAAGAGAAATATTTCAGTGAAACAGACGCGGTTCTCGTGCTCATCAAAGACGGGGCGATCGAACCCTTCATCGCCGCTCACCCGTTTCTGCTCAAAAAGCCTCTCGTGCATTTTTCGGGAAGTCTCGTCACCGGATTGGCAGCCGGAATGCACCCCTTGATGAGTTTTGGCAAAGAACTCTACGAAAAACAAACCTACGCTTCGATTCCGTTCATCTGTGATGCCGGGTCCGAAAAATTCCAGGATATTTTCCCGGACCTCCAAAATCCGTTCTACGAGATCAGTGCCGCTTTGAAGCCGCTCTACCACAGTCTCTGCGTCATGAGCGGCAATTTCACGGTACTCCTGTGGCGGAAGTTTTTTAAAGAGCTCGAATCGAAGTTGGGTCTTCCGAGAACCGCAGCCCTTCCCTACCTCGGGCAAATCGCGGAGAATCTCAGAACGCGTCCTGACGGCGCCTTCACGGGACCGCTCCAGCGAAAAGACACCCGTACGATCGAAAACAATCTCGCGGCCCTGAAACACGATCCTTATCTCGGCGTTTACAAATCCTTTCTGGAGGCAACCCATGATGAACGTTCATGACTTTCGAAGAATGAAACTCGAAGGCCGGAAGATCTCGATGGTCACCTGTTACGACTATTCTTTCGCGAAGATCCTGAATTCAACCGACGTGGACTGCCTGCTCGTCGGCGACAGCGTTTCGATGGTCATGCACGGTTTTCCTTCGACCGTGCACGCGACGACCGGGATGATGGAAGCCCATACCGCGGCCGTCGCCCGCGGCGCTACGAATAAATTCATCGTCGCGGACATGCCTTTTTTGAGCTTCCGAAAGGGCGTCGCCAGCACCCTCGAAACCGTCGAAAAACTCATGCGGGCAGGAGCGCACGCCGTTAAGCTCGAGGGCGTCGACGGGCACGAAGACGGCGTGAGCGCGATCGTCGGCTCCGGGGTTCCCGTTATGGGGCATATCGGCCTTACGCCGCAATCGATCCATGGACTTGGAGGCTTCCGGGTTCAGGGGCGCGGGGACGAATCCGCGAAAGCCCTCTTAAAACAGGCGGAAAAGCTTCAGGAGCTGGGCTGCTTTTCGCTCGTGCTCGAGTGCATACCGGCAAATCTCTGCGCTGAGATCACTGAGAGTCTCTCAATCCCGACGATCGGAATCGGTGCCGGAAAGAACGCCGACGGACAAGTGCTCGTGCTTCAGGACTTGCTCGGAATGAATCCCGGCTTCAAGCCGAAGTTTCTCAGACATTTCTCAAAATCGTCCACGGAAGTGCATGGCGCGATCAATCGGTTCCATCACGAGGTGCTGGAGCGGACGTTCCCCTCCGATGAGGAGTCTTATCAATGACGAGAGTATTTAAAAGCTGTCTTGAGTGGATGGAGTTCAGAAAGAGCCTCACGGGCTCTTCTCTCGGATTCGTGCCGACCATGGGCGCGCTTCACGACGGGCATGCCTCCCTTATCCGAAGATCGGCCGCTGAAAACGATAAAACGCTTCTGAGTATTTTCGTGAATCCGGCTCAGTTCGATGATCCGAAGGATCTTGAACAATACCCGAGAACCCTCGAAGAGGACCGCCGGAAAGCGGCGCAAGCCGGGGCCGATTTTCTGCTCTTGCCCGAAGCAAGCGAGATCTATTCCGACAAATACCGGTATCAGGTCGCCGAAAAGACCTTCAGCAAGCTGCTTTGCGGCAAGAACAGACCGGGGCATTTCGAAGGCGTGCTCACCGTTGTGATGAAACTTCTGAACATCGCCGCCGCGGATCGCGCGTATTTCGGTGAAAAAGACTATCAGCAGTTCGTCCTCGTTCGCGACATGGCCAAAGCGTTTTTCATGAATACCGAAATCATCGGTCTTCCCACCGTGCGCGAATCCGACGGCCTGGCGATGAGTTCGAGGAATGCCCGGCTTTCGAAAGAGGAACGGGCGACCGCTCCGGGATTTTACAAAATACTTAAAACCGCCGCGCGCGAAGAGGAAGCCTTTTCCGCCCTGAATCATGCCGGTTTTGAATGTGAATACGTGATCGATCTCGACGATCGGCGTTTTGCGGCCGTAAGGCTTGGCGCGGTGAGGCTCATCGACAATGTCCAAAGGTAAGATCCTCGTCCAGCTCAGCGGCTCGATTTCCGCGTACAAGGCCTGTTACGTGATCTCGCGCCTGGTGCAGTCTGATTTTGAAGTCCAGACGGCCGCGACGGCGAACGCTCTTCGCTTTGTCGGCGCGGCAACACTTGAAGGGCTTTCCGGCAAACCGGTTTTCAGCGACGCATACGAAACCGGACGGATGCTTGATCATATCCATCTTGCGAAGTGGGCGGATCTCGCGATTCTCTGCCCGGCATCGGCGAATTCGATCAGCCGGCTCGCTTCAGGGCTTGCGGACAACGCTTTGGGTTCGCTCTTCCTCTCGTTCGATCCGTCGAAAAAACCTTATCTGATCGCGCCCGCGATGAACCAGGCGATGTTCTCCCATCCCGCGACCCAAGC
>JACPKS010000075.1 GCA_016186905.1 Deltaproteobacteria bacterium | reverse complement strand
CAGGGCCAGAGCCGGATTTACAGGCTCGCAAACAGGCCGGATATATGAACGCAGTCTTTATCCATCAGCCAGAAATCAAATCTCTAGCAATCGGGACGGGTCCATATACGTAAGTACGTTGAGGAGTTTTTTAAAATTTTAACGAGTATCAGGAAAAAAGAGGCGGAAAGAGCTGGCGATCCCGGCAGGACTCGAACCTGCGACCCTCTGCTTAGAAGGCAGATGCTCTATCCAGCTGAGCTACGGGATCCACTGACTAGATCGTGACAAAAAAAATGCGTAAAAAAAAGCCGGATCACGCGTGGCGACCCGGCTTTAAATCCTAAGATGCCGGCTCATGCCGGAGCGTCGCAGGGGCTCAGCCGTTGTGACGCGGGCTTACGGGCAGAAGCGCGAGCTGCCGGGCGCGCTTGATGGCGATCGTGAGCTGGCGCTGCTGATTGCGATTGAGTCGCGTGATGCGCGCCGGAATGATTTTTCCGTCGTCGCCGATGTGCTGCCGGAGCGTTTCAAGATCTTTGTAGTCGTAAGTCGCGTCGACCGGGGGGCGTCCGCGGCGGCGGCGCGTGAATGACGACTTTTCGCCGCCCTCCTCTCCTCCGCGATCGCGATCGTCGCGTCTTCCGCCTCCGAAAGACTTTCTTTCGCCCTTATCCGTGCCGCGATCGGCGCCTTCAGTTCTGTCGATACGAATCGTCTTATTTTCCATCTCTTACTCCATCAATTCAGTTCGGTGCCGCTGTCTTTAGTGATGCGGATTGTTTTCGTCTTGCCGGTCTTGGTGTCGTTAACTTTCTTGCGAAGAATGCGCGTGGGCTTGCCCGTCTTGGGATCGACCAGCATCGCGTTGGACGCGTGGATCGGCCCTTCTTTGGTCTGGCGTCCGCCCTGGGGGCTCTTCTGACTGGGCTTGGCGTGGCGGGTGAGCATGTTCACGCCTTCGATGACCAAGCGGTTCTGATCGGCGAGCACGCGCGAGATCTTGCCTTGTTTTCCTTTGTCCTTGCCCGCGATGACGACGACGAGATCGCCTTTCTTGAGGCGCAGCTTAACAGACTCCAACATGTTCGAACCTCCTGGCACTGAAAATTTCGGTTCTCGTGTTTTAATTCAAAAAGATGACCAAAGGCAACGGTTTAATTAGAGTTTCGTCTGCAACGAGTCTTACGATGAGACGTGGTCGCCCCCGGTATTGCGGATGCTGATTCAACTGCTTGAATTAACGCGCATTCCAGCTGCACTGGCGAAGCTCTGAAGCGTGGCGGATTCATGATCTTGCTGGGTTGTTTGCCGTTGCAAAAAATTTCTTGCGCGTCATTTAAACTCCCCTAAACTTTAAATCCGATGGCTGAAAAGACAGCGACGGCAGGCAATGAGCTTTTCGAGGAAGTTGCCACTCTCACAGGGTTGCCCCGAGAGCAGATTACCGTCGAATTGACTCGTATCCTCAAGGATGTCGGATCGACGCCGGAAAACGTAACACTAGAAGAACTCCGGCGGGCGACCGCCATGCTCCTGGTCGAGGTTATGAACGGAGAGGCGGAGAAATGAACGCATCGAAAGCCCTGGACGCGCGGGCCGAGTACATCCCCAATCCCATCGTCGTCGAACAGACCGCAAGGGGCGAGCGGCAATACGATATTTACAGCCGTCTTTTGCTCGATCGCATCGTATTTCTGGGCACCGAGGTCAACGACACGGTCGCGAATCTCATCGTCGCGCAGATGTTCTTTCTCGAAAGCCAGGATCCCGAAAAAGACATTCATTTCTACATCAACTCGCCCGGAGGCTCGATCTCTTCGGGCATGGCGATCTATGACGTGATGCAGTTCATCCGTTGCGATGTCTCGACCTATTGCCTGGGCATGGCGGCGAGCATGGGATCGTTGCTCCTCATGGCAGGAGAAAAGGGAAAGCGGTATTCTTTGCCGCATAGCCGGATCATGATTCATCAGCCGCTTGGTGGCGCAAAGGGTCAGGCGAGCGATGTCGAGATTCAAGCTCGTGAAATTGTTTATCTTAAAGGTAAGATGAACGAGATTTACGCGAAGCATACAGGCCGGGATATCGAGAAAGTCAAAAACGACACCGATCGCGATAACTATCTTTCGGCCGAAGAAGCGGTGAAATACGGTCTCATCGACCGTGTTCTGGAAAGTCGGAGTAGCCTCTAGATCAATAGTCCTGTTATCCTGGTTTTAAGTTCGCGGTCGGATTTGCCGAGAAAGATTCAATGGATAAAAAATACGGCGACGGTTTCGGAAACCTATCGTGCTCGTTTTGCGGAAAGAACCAGCGTGAGGTCAAAAAACTCATCGCCGGTCCCACCGTGTACATCTGCGACGAGTGCATCGATCTCTGCAACGATATCATCAGCGAGGAAGGCCAGAAGGAATCGCAGAAGGTTCCCACTGAGCGCATGCCGAAGCCGCATGAGATCAAGGTCACGCTCGACGAGTACGTGATCGGCCAGGAGCGCGCGAAGAAAACGCTCTCGGTCGCCGTCTACAATCACTACAAGCGCATCAACAGCAAGAACAATCCGCGCGAAAAGGATACGGTCGAGCTCGCGAAGTCGAACATCCTTTTGCTCGGGCCCACCGGTTCCGGAAAAACCCTTCTCGCGCAAACGCTCGCGAAGCTTCTGAACGTTCCGTTCGCGATGGCCGACGCCACGACGCTCACCGAAGCCGGCTACGTCGGCGAAGACGTCGAAAACATCATCCTTAACCTTTTGCAGAACTGCGATTTCAACGTCGAGCGCGCGCAAAAAGGCATCGTTTACATCGACGAAGTCGACAAGATCGCGCGCAAGAGCGACAACCCGTCGATCACGCGCGACGTGAGCGGCGAAGGCGTGCAACAGGCGTTGCTGAAAATTCTCGAAGGCACGGTCGCGTCGGTTCCGCCCAAAGGCGGACGCAAGCACCCGCAGCAGGAATACATTCAGGTCGACACGACGAACATCCTCTTCATCTGCGGCGGCGCGTTTGTCGGCATGGATCGCGTGATCGGGGCGCGCATGGGAAAGCGCGCGCTGGGTCTCGGCGCCAAGATCGACGCGCACAAAAAGGAAACGTTCTCCGAAACGATCGCCAAGATCGAGCCCGAGGACCTCGTGAAGTTCGGGATCATCCCGGAATTCATCGGCCGGTTGCCGGTGATCGCGACGCTCGAGGAGTTGAGCGAGAGCGCGCTCGTCGACATTCTCACGAAGCCGCGCAACGCGCTCACCAAGCAGTACGCGAAACTCTTCAAATACGACGGCGTGGACCTCGAGTTCGAGGATGACGCGATCGTCGAGATCGCCCGTGAGGCGATCAAGCGCAACACGGGCGCGCGCGGCCTGCGCTCGATCATGGAAAACTGCATGCTCGACGTGATGTTCGAGGTTCCGAACAAGAGCAACGTGAAGAAGGTCGTTCTGACCAGGAACTGCATCTCGAGGGGCGAGCGGCCTCTTGTCGTCATGTCCGACAAAGTCGAGTCCGCCTGACTTTAAATTTGATCGTCCCCGTTCTCTGATTGCAAGTGACTCCGCGATAGCCTTTCCCGCGAGATTTTGCCTATGATTTCGCCTAACAACTGGCAATTTTTCGGTGCCTATGCTGAAGTGAAAGTAGGAAGGGGCGCTTATGACAACACGGAAGAACGATGAGAAGCCGGGGAAGGATTCGAAAGCGATCAGCCGTCACCAGATTCCGTTGCTGCCGCTGCGGGACGTGATCATTTTTCCCCACATGGTGGTACCGCTCTTCGTGGGCCGCGAAAAATCCATCAACGCGCTTGAAGAGGCCGTGAACAAGAAGACGGACCTTTTTCTCGTCGCGCAAAAGCAGGCCGGCACGGTCAATCCCACCGAAAAAGACATCTATCAGATCGGCACGATCGGGACGATCCTGCAGATCCTGAAACTTCCGGACAATACCGTGAAGGTTCTCGTCGAAGGAAAGAAGCGCGCGATGATTCGCGGCTTCGTCCCCAACGACCGCTTCATGAAGGTCGAAGTCGACGAGCTCGCCGAAGGCGTCGACATCACCGTCGAGCTCGAGGCGATGATCCGCTCGCTCAAGAATATTTTCGAGAGTTACGTAAAGCTCAACAAACGCATTCCGCCCGAGATGCTCATGAGCATCTCAACGGTGGATGACCCCTCGCGGCTTGCCGACATCATCGTCGCGCACCTGAATCTGAAACTTGAAGACAAGCAGGCGATTCTCGAGCTCACCGACGCGGGCAAGCGGCTCGAAAGACTGCTCGCGCTCATGCAGGGCGAGATCGAGATCCTTCAGGTCGAGAAGCGGATCCGCACGCGCGTCAAGAAGCAGATGGAGAAGAGCCAGAAGGAGTACTACCTCAACGAGCAGATGCAGGCGATTCAGAAGGAGCTCGGCGAGAAAGACGAATTCAAGGCCGAGATCATGAGTCTCGAGAAGCAGGTTCGCGCCAAGAAGATGAGCAAGGAAGCCACCGAGAAGGTCATGCGCGAGATCAAGAAGCTTCGCATGATGTCGCCGATGTCGGCCGAGGCCACCGTCGTGCGCAATTACATCGACTGGCTCATCACGATCCCGTGGAGCGAGCTGACCGACGATAAGATCGATCTTTCGATGGCGCAGAAGGTTTTGGACGAAGATCACTACGGCCTCGATGAGGTGAAGGAGCGCATCCTCGAGTACCTCGCGGTTCGATCGCTCAACGAAAACAAGAAGGGATCGATTCTTTGTTTCGTGGGGCCTCCGGGCGTCGGCAAGACGTCGCTCGCGCGCTCGATCGCGAAGGCGATGGGCCGCAAGTTCGTGCGCACCTCGCTCGGCGGCGTGCGCGACGAAGCGGAAATTCGCGGGCATCGCCGCACGTATGTCGGCGCGCTACCCGGAAAGGTAATCCAGTCGATGAAGAAAGCGGGCACGGCGAATCCCGTGTTCCTGCTCGACGAAGTCGACAAGATGTCGATGGACTTCCGCGGCGACCCGTCGTCGGCTCTGCTCGAGGTTCTGGACCCCGAGCAGAACCACAACTTCGGCGACCATTACCTCGAAGTGGATTACGACCTTTCGAAGGTGATGTTCATCCTCACGGCGAACTCGCTCTACAACATCCCGAAGCCGCTGCTCGACCGCATGGAGGTCATCATGATCTCGGGCTACACCGAGATCGAGAAGTACAACATCGCGCGAAACTACCTGATACCGAAACAGGTCGCCGAAAACGGACTGGTTTCGAAGCAGATCGACTTCACCGACAAGGCGCTTAACGGGATCATCCGCAGCTACGTCAAGGAATCGGGCGTGCGCAACACCGAACGCGTGATCGCGACGGTTTGCCGCAAGGTCGCGCGGCAGGTGGTTCTGAGACGCGAGAAGAAGAGGCCCGAAAAACAGCTGAAAATCACGGTTGATTGGCTCGAAAAGCATCTCGGCCCGCCGAAGTTCACGGCGACGATGGCCGAGGAGAAGAGCGAGATCGGCCTGGTCAACGGGCTGGCGTGGACCGAAGTCGGCGGCGACATGCTGCAGATCGAGTGCACGATTTTTCCGGGCAAAGGAAAAATCACGATCACCGGCAAGCTCGGCGAGGTCATGCAGGAGTCGGCGCAGGCGGCGCTCTCTTTCATCCGCTCGCGCAGCGACCGGTTGGGCCTGGAGCGCGACTTCTTCGAGAAGATCGACATCCACATCCATGTTCCCGAAGGATCGATTCCGAAAGACGGGCCTTCCGCGGGCGTCACGATGGCGACCGCGATCGCGTCGGCGGTCTGCAAAATTCCCGTGAAACGGAACGTCGCGATGACCGGCGAAATCACGCTGCGCGGGCGCGTCCTTCAGATCGGCGGGTTGAAAGAGAAGATGCTCGCGGCCAAGATCGGCGGCGTCGATACGATCTTGATTCCGAAGCAGAACGCGCCGGACCTGAAAAAGATCGGGAAAGATATCCTGAAGGGGCTTACCGTCATTCCGGTCGACAGTGCCGACGATGTTCTGAGAACGGCGCTTGAACTCAAGAATCCCGCGGAATTCTTGAAAAAGCGCACCATCGCCGACGATATCGTTCCGACCTCCGCTTCCGGTTCGCAGCAGAGCAGCGGAACCATCTCGGCGTCGGGTGAGCCGGTAGCGCACTGACACTGTCTTGGTTTTGTGGAAAACCCGGGTCTATCCTGTTACAAAGGATCCGGGTTTTTCATTTTTGGGCGGGCGATTAGCTCAGTGGTAGAGCGGGGTCTTTACACGGCCTAGGTCGGGAGTTCAATCCTCTCATCGCCCACCACTTGAGGAAGCGTTTTCCAGTATAAATAACTCTGATTCAAGCTAAATTTTAACGATCTGGGGAACCTGCGAGAAGTGGGCATCTCTCGAAAAAAGAACCAGATCATATTGTAAAGTCATGGCGGCAATCCAAATATCGTGCGTTGGGATGGGTGTGCCCTGCTTTTTCAGATGCGAATACACCCTTGCATAGTGGTGCGTGGTTTGTTCGTCGGGGCAGAGCACTTTCACGCGGGGGGTATTTAAAAACTCAGTGAGTTTGGCTTCATTCTTTTTGCCTTTCGAGCCGAGTGAAAACCCCGACCTGAGTTCGGCGATGACCACAAAAGGGAGATAAATCTCATCCGCAGATCGCAAAACTTCCATTGCCTTGGCATCGGCACGGGCAGCATCCGTGTAGGTGTTGGTATCGAGCGCAATTTTCATTTCCAAAGATCCTTATCAATCACTCTTTGCTCAGCGAGTGCGGTTTCAATGGCGTCGTCCTGAATCCAGGAGCCGAAGAAATGATCCAGGTCCCGGTGCTTTTTCGCTTCCTCGGCGACGCCGGAACCTTTGGCCAAGGCTTCGAGCGCCACATCATTCAGACTCCTCCTGGTGCGGGTGGCTTTTTGCCGTAAAGCACGGTCAACGACGGGTGAAACATTTCTAATCGTATATTGGAGCTGTTGCCTACTCTTCATGCCACTATTATAGGCATATCATGTAGGCAAAAGCAAGAGATAAGTTCCGCGTTCATTACCCTCGCGCTCCCCGCGTCTCCCTCTTCGCCGGAAGAGAATGTTCGCGAAAATGGAAAGTCTCACCGTTTTACGGATGCGGTGTGATGGCTATAATCGTAATGACGTTCTTGTCCGGACCGTAGTGCCAGAAGATACGATAGGCAGCGGCGGTGCGGTTTTCGGCGTAAGCCTCGAAAATTTCCTCACCGTTTTCTCCGACTAAAGACGAATATTTGTGAGTTTGAAGGCCGGGGTGCCGGGGACCGGTTTCGAGAAACCCCAAAGCCTTGCGAACCGCTTTCAGACGTTTCTCAAGTCCTTTATCTTTTTCAAGCGCGAGCAGGTTGGCGTCCGCTTCCGACGTGAACTTGAGCGTGAAGGGCATCGCGCGCCTTATTCTTCCTCATCATTAGAAAACTTAGCGAACGATCCTCTTGAGGTGGATTCGCCTCTCGCAGATTGCGCGAGGCCTCTTTTTACGCTCGTGAGCGCCGTCTTGTTTTCAAACAGCCATTTTTCGCGCGCGGGGATTTCAACCATCGGTTCCAGGAGGAATGCGCCGCCAGCCTGCTCCGAAACCCTGAAGCTGCTGACTCCTTCGGCGAATTTTCCCAGCGCGATCCGCCCCTTCGCGTCGGGGCGAACATGAACGGTTTTTTTAAGGCTCGATGCTCTGGACATCTTAATTCATCTCCCAGACTTATTATCGGATAAAGTGGGAAATATGTAAAGTGGGATTATTATATTATCCCACAATAGTATCTATTTGAAATCACATTGCATTTTCTATGCTCTTCAAGGTGAGCCGGTTAGACCTCGTTCACCTGACCGAAGCTCTGGAAGCGCTTGCGGCCGACGCCGCGCGGAGGGGTGAGCGCCTTAGCCGACAATCTGTCGTGTCCATTTCGATAAACCGCGAGTGGTCGTCAGTGCTTTGAGAATTTTTTCAGGGGAAGCCTTGATGCCCACGAGATGCCGGATTTCTTTTGCCATAGGGAAAAAGCCTGCTCGCGTTTTTGACTTTTGTAAATAAAAACGAGGGAAGCGCGATATCCGTTTCAATCGCCGGATCGTCCAGTTCTGCCTAGCGAAGCTCTCTTCAAAGAGGATTTGATTGTGGAGCGGGACAACGTGCACTACTCTTGTGTGAGTTCAAACCAATGCCGCTTCAAGGAGGATCGCAACCATGAAAACCCGTACGCTTGCCGCCGCAGGAGTCTGCGCCGCAATCACCGCCCTGGCGCTGTTCGCGAGCGCGGGTGAGAAAAACGCGAATACAAAGAAGATCGCCCGCCCCACGTCCGGCTATTCGATGGCGGAGGTCGGCGGACACATTACTCTCAACAAAAATTTCAAAATGACCTTCGCCAAAAAGGGCGAAAAGCCCGCGGCAAAAAAAGGCCGGGCCGTGGCGTCGTCCACGGCTGGAAACCCGCCGCTTTTTTCAAACAGCGTGCGCTACCGCGATAGCGGAGGCAAACCAGGTACCGGTCGCTCTGGAACGGCAAGCCTGCAGACGCGAGCGTTGATGGATAAGAACGGCACGACACAGATCGAAGTCACGACGGGAACGATCGGCAGCACGACCGCACCTGGGAATATCTCGAAGGTGCAGCTCAAAGGCTTAACCGGCGACGGGTCAACCGTCTTCACGAGAAATTGGAACGGCCTTAGCAGCGGCGGTTCCCTCTTGTTCAGTGTTGCGAATCTCGTTCGTCGTCAGCCCATTCAGATTCAAGGCAATGTGCGAGGAATTGATCCTAAGCGCACCGACGTTGTGACCGTTCAGGACAAGGTTTTTCTTCGTCCTGATCTCGCCGCGGTCCGTCTTCAAAATCCAGAGCGCGCGAATGTCGGCGTGACGTTTAACATCGCCGCGACGGTCAGCGAACTCAATGGGGATGTCGGAGCAAGCGGGAACTGCGTTCTGTATGTCGATGGCGTCGAGGCCGACCGCGCGAACGGAATCTGGGTCGACGCGGGCGGAACGGTCTCCTGCGCGTTCACGCAGCGTTTTGATACGGCAGGTACGCGCCAGCTGGCGGTAAAGATCGAAAACGTAAATCCTGGCGACTGGGATTTAGCGAACAACTCGGCGACGAGCTCGATCGAAATCGTCGAGCCGGTCGTAGCGATGGATTACTACGCATGGGCATACGACTACCGCTACAGGAACAAGTACAAACAGGATTACAATTACCACTATTCCTATGACACGTACGATTACCACCAGGTCTATTTGTACGATTACAACTACGACTCAAAATACCAACAGACCGGATTTAATGTTTACAAAGGCGGGGCTGCATTCACCTTCCCCGCGAATCTTTCGGTCAAGGAATCGAGTGATGGAACGGAGACGTTCAACTTGGACCTTCCGAACACCTCGAGCGATTGGGGCTACGACTACACGTGGAACTCAATGAGATATCAAGGTGGGTGCGTCTATCGGATGGTGGGAACCTACTACTATGGTTATATCTACGTCTGTTCTCAGAAGGCGACCATTAACGGTAATCCTGATCCGGGCAACACCTACACCTATGGCTATTACTCACGGTTTGCGGGAGATGTAACGTATCATTCGTCGCAGTATGAGCATTACTGGTCGCGGTACTACGGGTACGACTATTATTATTCGTATAACTACGACTATGCGTATTCGTACGGAACGAACTACGTGCCGATGGGTTCGGGCTACGCGTTCGACATCTCTTTTAGCGACGGATCGACGACGCTCGTGGCGAAGCCGGAGATCCAGCTTCAAGATTACTCCTACGGACAGTATCAGCGCCCCTGGAGCTGCTACGAGTACAGCATTCCCGAGTACAATTACTGGTACCGGAACTGCTGGGAGCAGGACTACTCGTACGGTTATAAATACGGGTACACTTCCGGTTCAGGAAATTAGAATTAAAAGTTGGATCATCGATCGCTTGGATGAAATCGACGGGAAAAAGGCGTCTTGAAGCTAAGACCGCATTCGAGTTCTCCCAGGTCGCCAGAGTTCTTAGCGAAGTTTATTATAAAATCAGTATGATATAGCGCACTTTGTGTTCCATTGAAAAATTAGGAGTTTATATGAACAAATATAAATTTATATTGTGATATAAATTTATAGAGTATACATTAAAAGTATGATTTTAACTTTTCAAAATCCCTATAAACCGGGTGCAGGTCATAGTCCGCCATATTTGGCTGGTCGAGAAATAGAACTCAATGAATTTAGAGAACTCTTAAAACAGTCGACGATTCTTAAAAACCCGGTTCTCACGGGACTTCGTGGGGTCGGGAAAACCGTATTGCTGGAAAGATTTAAACAAGAGGCGGTTAACGGAAAATGGTTCTGGGTTGGAACGGATCTCTCGGAGTCCGCCAGCATAGACGAGCGTTCTCTTTGCGTCCGTCTGATGGCGGACTTGGCAGTACTGACCAGCAGCCTAAGTTTCGAGGTCAATACCGGGCAAAACACAATAGGCATAAATGCGGCTCCCATAAAGCAGACGGCGTTCTTGGGATATGAGTATCTTTTAAGGCTCTTTGAGCGAACTCCCGGACTGCCGTCTGATAAATTGAAGGTCGTTTTGACCACGGTTTGGCAGGCTTTGCGCCAGGCGCATGCGAATACATCGGGGATTATTTTCGCCTACGATGAGGCCCAAAATCTCGACAATCACCGGGAAAAGGAACAATTCCCGACTTCCCTGTTGCTCGAAGTATTTCAGTCTCTTCAAAGGCAGGATGTTCCGATGATGCTTGTGCTGACGGGACTGCCGACTTTGTTCCCGAAATTGGTCGAGGCGCGCACCTATGCGGAACGCATGTTCGATGTAATTTTTTTGAAGAAATTGAAAAACAATGAAAGCAAAGAGGCGATTTTAACTCCAATTCAAGACGCGAAATGCCCTGTACGGTTCAACGAACAGGCGATTGAGCAGATCATCCGACTCTCCGGTGGTTATCCATATTTTATCCAGTTCATTTGCCGCGAAGTCTTTGATGCGTATCTGCAGAAGCTTTCAGTAGGGCTAAAACCGGTTGTTCCAACCTCAGAGGTAATATCAAAGCTCGATAAGGATTTTTTTTCGGGCAGGTGGGCGAAAGCTACGGATCGACAGCGTGACCTTCTTTATATGATTTCACAACTGCCGAATTGCGATGAAGAGTTTACCGTTCACGATGTTGTGGAAGAATCCAAGAAGTACCAGGAGCGCGGTTTTGGTCCTAGCCAGGCGAATCAGATGCTCTCGTCCATGATTAACAACGGACTGATTTTCAAAAATAGGCACGGCAAATACTCTTTCGCAGTGCCGCTTTTTGGAGATTTTATTCGCAGAAACCATCGCTTGTATGAATGAGCGGAACCTGGATCCGCTGTCCGTTGGTGCGTGTGACGAGAAACTGCAATTTCCCGCAGCCGTACTTGCTCGTGGACGCGAGGGTCGATTCGTCCACGCACGCGAGCCGCAAGGCGTCGCCGGTCTCGCGGTTTTCGATTCCGCGGCCTAAGACTTTGTAGCCCAGCGGAAATTTCAGGTCGGGGTTTTGCTGCGCCGACGCGAAAGACGACGCGAGAACCGTGAGCAAAAAGCAAAGCAGGAGTGCGGCGAGTTTATTGGCAAACATCGTCGATGGTATCCTGTGCGAAGGTCCAGATTTTTCGCATCACGGCTTTTGGCCGCATTTTTTCGAGACCGATGACGTGCCCGCGGCGATGCCGATTGGGTATGACGCGGCTGAATTTTATTGTTTCGGAGGTCATGACCGAGCGCTCGAGATAACCGTCCTTGTGTAGACGTAGGGTCAGAGTTCTTCCCTTCGAACTCCGCGGCGGGTTCTCTTCGGGCAAGTAGGTGCATTTTCTGCGCATCGCTTGCTTGAGCGCCCATTCCATCCCCTTGACGTCGTATTTTCCTGGGTCGAGTGCAGAAAGGTCGATGGTGAGTTTATTGACGATGGGATCGACTGCGAAATATTTCGATTTCGGAAGTTCGCGCGGTAGATCGCGATCGTCGTCGGTGAGCATGATGAGAATTTCATTGAACGCGTCCGGTTTGACTTTGCTTGGGTTGACTTGCCACGCGGGCCTCGCGCGCGAGACGAGGTCTTCGACCGTGCGAGCGAAATATCCGTGCGTGAAGCGTAAAACGCGTTTTTCGCGCGCGCGCGCGACGAAGAAGGGAATCGCCGAGATCAGTTCCGGGATGGCGAGAATCACCGTTGGAATGCTTGCGACGAGCAGGCCCGAGGCGATCGCGCCGGTGGTGAATGCAGCGCCGTACCAGGTACCAAAAATGATGAGTGCTGCTCCTCCGACATCGGGATTACCGAAAATTTCGTTTGCCACCCATGAATCGTACCGGCTCTGGTACGTTTTCGACTTTCGCGCGGTTTTGAGCTTCTGCTGGAGGTCCTCAACGAACGCCGTGGCCGCGCTCTTCGCATCGACGATCTGCTGCGCGGTCACGGCATGCCCGATACGCACCGGCTGCTCGCCCGGCTTCGCGACGACGAACTGAAGCTTTCCGCAACCCGGCTCGCCATATTCGCCGAGCGTGGACTCATCGACGCAAGCAAGTTGAAGAATGCTTCCGGATTTCTTGTTCTCAAGCCCGCGGCCTAAGACTTTGTAGTTCAGCGGGAATTTTGAGTCTGGGCTTTCCTGGGCCGACGCCTGCAAGGCCGCAAACAAAGCCAATGCGGGAATTGCGGCAGGCAGAAGAAGGCCGAAAATGCGCGCCAGTCGGATCATCTTGAAGCGCCGCCGTTGTCGTTCATAGAACTCAACCAACTGACAATTTTGCGTGTGCTTTTCATGATCTTTCCATAAACGCGCTTGGGCTTCGGTTCTTCGCTGAAATCCAGTTCCCCGGGATACGCGACGTTACTGCGGCCCCAGCTTGCGGTATGGCGATAGTCCGCCGTGAGAGCCCCGTTCCAGTCAAAACGGATCGAGAGCCGGTCAGCGCTCTGATCACTGGGCAGAACGAGGCATTGCTTGCGGACCGATTGAGTGATCGTCCATTTCAGCCGCGCAAGATCGAGCCCTCTGTTTTCAAGGGCACTGAGATCGATCGCAAGGGAGCCCAGCCGGCATTGCAGTGGCATGCGAATGTCGGCAAGGCCCTGGTCGTTCTCGCTCAACATGACGAGCATGTTCTCAAAAATGTGCGAACGTACTTTTTTAGGGCGCAGTTGCCAAGATGGTGTGGCGCGGCTTCCGAGTGCCTCGGCCGACTCGAGCATTTTATGATCGACGAAGAGGTGCATCGTATGGTCCAGATTTCTGTCGTTAACGAATCGCGCGATTTCCGGAATCAAAAAAAGTAACACTGGAAACAGAGCGGCAGCTCCGATGCCCCAGCCGGTTCCCACCGTGGCCACGGCGACCGTACCCTTCAAAAAGCCGATAAAAGCCGACCATGAGCCCCATTCGTAGAGCCCGAACACGACCATCGCGGCCGGGCTGTCTTGCACGGCCTGAAGAAAAAACGAGTTTTTACGAAAATCGTATCTTCCAGACATCTTGAGGAGAGCGCCCTTGGATTTCAAATCCTCAAAAAGCGCCTTTGCGACGTCGCGAGCGGCGGTGAGTTGGTCGAACGTGAGGAGCTGTCCGATCCGGATCCGTTCGCCGTTTTTACGCGTGACGAGAAACTGCAACTTTCCGCAGCCGTACTCGCTCGTGGACGCGAGGGTCGATTCATCCACGCACGCGAGCTGAAGCGTGTCGTGCGTCTCGCGGTTTTCGATACCGCGGCCGAGGACTTTGTAGCTTAGTGGAAATTTCGGGTCGGCGCTTTGCTGCGCGAGCGCCAGCGAAGATGGGAGCACCGCGATCGAAAAGCAAATCGTTAGAATGCGCGCAAGAAGCTTCATCCTGATCACTTGTCGTTGCAGTATGAAAATGCATCATTGATATAACCGGAAAAGCGGAGTTTGCTTCCCAGGTCAACCGCGCATGCGATCTGTGTCGCGGTGTATTTCGCGCAGAAACTGAAGGCGTCATTGATATAACCTGAAAAGCGGAGTTTGCTTCCCAGGTCAATGGCGCAACTGACCTGATCCGCAGAATAATTCGTGCAAAATGGAACGGCGTTCTGGAAATAGCCGCTGAATCGACTCTTGGTAGTGAGCATAGAGGCACATTTATTGATTTCGGACTCCGGCTTATTGATCTTTGTGGCTTGACCACTCAACGTACTTTGAACAACGGAAAAGGCGACTCCAAGCTCGGATCCCCGCTGCCGAATCGACTCACCGACGGTCTTAAATTTTCTCTTTATCAGGCGTACGTAAGTTTCCGACGTGTTGTCGTCCTGTAAGCCTGCGCATTCAGGGAGCGTCTTAAGAAAGCTGTTGATCTTCGTGATCGAGTCCGCGAACGCGACTTTGTTCTGGTCGCGGTAGAGGTCCCACTGCAGAAGGCCAAGTGCTATGACGCCGATGTTGTACTGTGCCGACGCATCAGTAATCGAGTTATTGAGGTTCATCAAGAATTCGGCGTATTCGAGGCCGAACTTCGCATAAGGAAGCGTGACAAGATTCACGTCTTTTTTGGTGACCGCGCCGTTTAAGAACGCAAGATCGCTCTCGAAATATTTCACGGCCATTTTGGCGGAAAGGGTCAGCAGCCTGATCTGCTGGTCGACGATGCCGGTAGGGGCCTTTCCGCCGTTTGGCGCGATCGCCTCGTTTTCGATTTCGGTGTTCACGACCAGCGCGCGGTTTAAGACGTAGCGCATGAGGAGTTCGCTTTTCAGTGGTTGGCTTTGCAGCACGAGATTCTGAATGCCTTTGAGCAAGACCTGCTTTTTTGTTACCGGCGAGCCAATCGTGTCGGCGTCTAAGAGCAGCTCTTCAAGATCGCGCTTGGAATTCTTCGCCCAGGGCACCAGATCCACGATCTGAACGTCGGTGAGTTTCGTCTCAGTGCCTTCGCTGAAGCCCGCGGGAGGCGCGATCTGCGGAACTTGCTGCGCAAACGCGGTACTTCCGGCGAGTATCGCAGCGATCAGAGGAGCGATCAGGGTTTTTAAGATCTTCATATCGCGTCTCCAGTCAAAAACATCAAATCAACTTGCTAGTTGCAGGTAATGGCGACAATGACCGCTTTTTCATTTTTTTGCGCATATCCGGCGAACTGTCCAAGGCTGTCGATCACCGAAATCGTCGGTGAATTCATTTCAATGGATAACATTGAACCTTTGATCGCTGTATTAAGATGGAACGCCTTGCAAACACCGTCAGCATTCGAGGTGACACTGATCCATTCATCGGCTTCTCCGATTTGAAGCACTGGATTCTTGAGCGTGGTGCTTCCATCCGGATTCTTGATTACTTTTGTGGTTTTACGAAAACAGGTGATCCCCAAGATCTTATAGCCGTTGCCGTCGGCCGCGATGCTGCCATTCCTGTATACAACGATTCCGTAAGCGTGAGTGTCTTCACTGGTGGGGGGCTGCGAAGCGTCCGAGTTCGCGAAGCCTAATGCCTGACATACAGCATCCGCGTCCGAATTCGGATGGATCCGTTTGCCGTTAATCTTTGGCCTCGTGACTTCAACGCCGCCTTTTCTGTTATCGACGAATGTATTTTGATCAAGTGAGTTGTTTTGAACAGGCGGGGTCTGTGTGCTGGCCTGAGTCTGTGTGTTGGTCTGAGTCTGTTTGCTGGTCTGAGTCTGTGTGCTGGCCGGATCCAGTGCAGTTAACCTCTGCCGAATCGACTCGGTCACGCTTTGAAACCTCCTCTTGATCTGCCGCACGTAAACCGCAGACTGATTGTCGTCTTGCCCGTTTGCGCGCTCGGGGATCGTCTTAAGGAAACTATTGATCTTCGTGATCGAGTCGGCGAACGCGACTTTGTTCTGGTCGCGGTAGAGATCCCACTGCAGAAGACCGAGCGCGATCACGCCGATGTTGTATTGTGCCGACGCATCGGTGATCGAGTTATTGAGATTCATCAAGAACTCGGCGTACTCAAGGCCGAAGCTTGCGTAAGGAAGCGTCACGAGGTTCACGTCTTTTTTCGTGACCGCGCCGTTTAAAAATGCAAGATCGCTCTCGAAATATTTCACGGCCATCTTCGCCGACAGGGTCAGCAGCCTGATCTGTTGATCGACGATGCCGATGGGGGCTTTTCCGCTGTTTTGAGCGATCGCTTCGTTTTCGATTTCGGTGTTCACGACGAGGGCGCGGTTTAAGACGTAGCGCATGAGAAGCTCGCTCTTTAGCGGCTGGCTCGAAATCACGAGGTTCTGAATGCCGGCGAGCAGCGTGCGCTTTTTAACGACTGGCGAGCCGATCGTGTCGGCGTCCAAGAGCAGCTCTTCAAGATCGCGTTTGGAGTTCTTCGCCCAGGGCACCAGATCCACGATCTGAACGTCGGTCAGCTTCGTCTCAGTACCTTCGCTGAAGCCCGCCGGCGGCGTGATCAGCGGAACTTGCTGCGGAGCCTGCTGGGCGAAGGCTGTCAGTGAGCTGCCGAGCACCGTCGTGAGAATCAGGGTTTTGAGAGTTTTCATTTTCATTTCTCCGTTTAAGCTGACTTTCTAT
>JACPKS010000068.1 GCA_016186905.1 Deltaproteobacteria bacterium | reverse complement strand
GCCGTGATCCAGCGGTTTTGAGCCAACTCCACGGTCTGCTCTTTTTTGAGACCGCGGGATGCGGAGTATTCGAGTTTCTCGATGCACGCGTTTTGTTCCTTGAACCTGGCCACTTTGAGCCGGCTCGAAAGCCGCCGGTTCTCGCGATGCATCCACTCGTCATCGACGACGAGACCGAAGAGTTCGGTAAAGCCAAGTTCCGAGTGGTCGGCTCGGCCGAGCCTCATCTTAAGACTCTCCAGCATCCCAAAGAGCTTCATTTGAGCCAGTTTTTCGTTTGTTTGTTCGATAGACAGCATGATCAGTACCTCCGTCTTGCTGTGATTAAAGATGCCGGAGCGGGGCGACCCATTCGCCCCGTCCCAGCATCAGTGGTAGTAGCCCTGACCTCGGATATTTTCCTTGGCCAGAAGCTCCAATTGTTTTTCGTCGCGAGCCTGTGCATCAGTAGCCGCCGGAGCGACGGCCTCCATGCGTCGCTTGAGCATCGTATGGACCGTCTGATAGCTGGGGGATCCGATCGAGACTGCTTTTTCCGCTGCTTTTTCCAGGCGGTCTTTGCCGAACTTGTCGGCGAGCCGGATGATCCCAAGAGCCGAGCGGTAGCCCTGTTCGGGGTGCGGTTTGTCGGCGATCACGCGCTCGATGAGTTGAGCCGTTTGCGGGCCGATCGTCTTGCCCCAGCCGATGATGCGCGAGGGTGTCCACTCCGCATGCGCCCGGTGCGAGGCGGGCCGATGCTCCGGCTTCGTGCTGTAACCGCCCTTGACGAAGACCCTCACGTGCGAGGCAACGCGCTTGCCTTTATGGAAAATCTCGATCGTGGGGTGGCCCGCTCGGATCCAGAGCTCTTCCTGATAAAGCGTATACGGGGCGCTGTAGTAGTGGTCATCAACCGCGACGGGGTAGTCGATGTTCAGACGCACTTTCTTCCACTCGGACCACTCGTAGGCAGACTCGGGCAGCGGTTTTAACGCCGGGCGGTCCAAGCGCTCGTAGAGCTCGCGACGCGATTGTTTCACGTGCCGCATGACGCGCGCGTTGAGTTTTTCAAGGAGTGCCGCGATCGCCCCGTTTAATTCCTGAAGCGAGTAAAACGTGCGGTGCCTGAGCACGGCCAGAATCCAGCGCTGCGCGACGAGCACCGCCGCCTCGGCCTTCGCCTTATCTCGTGGCTTTCGCGCGCGCGCCGGGATCACGCATGTACCGTAATGCTCGGCCAGATCCTGATAGCTGCGATTGATCTCGGCCTCGTAGCGATCCGCCTTCTTGACGGCCGAACGTAAATTGTCGGGGACCGTGATCGCGGTCACGCCGTCAAAGAACTTGTACATGCCAACGTGGCAATCGAGAAAAACAGCAAGCTCCTGCGAGAGCGTTGCCACGCAAAACGTGTACGAACTTGCTCCGAGCGCTCCCACGAAGAGCTGCGTGGGGATGCTTTCCCCGGTGAGAGGGTTGATGATCGCGATGCCATCGCAAAAGTCGACGAACGCCTTCTCGCCAGGGCGATGGTTCTGGCGCATGACAAGCGAGAGCCGCTTTGCCCAGCGCCGGTAAAGCTCCGCAAATCGGGAGTACTGATAGCCCGTTGGGTTCTCGGCCTTATACTCAGTCCACAAAAGAGCGAGCGTCACCTGGTGATCACGCCGCCTCAGTTCTTCGTGGATCATCTTCCAATCCGGCTGAGACTGGCAACCAGGGCCGCGAGCGGCTATCGCATCACGGTAGAACAGCTGTTCGAGCTCTTCCTCGCCCAACGCCTCAACATCGGCCCAGCCCTTAATCCCGAGCCCTGGCGCGCGCCTGAGCAGATCCAGCACTGCGGTCTTGCCACAGCCCACCGCCCTGCCGATCTGGCGCGAAGACTCAATGCCGCCCAAAAAGTGAAGCCGTAATACGTCTCGAATTTTTCTCATCGCAAGCCTCTTTGCTGCCATCGCTTCTTCCCCCTTGTTGTTGATCTTGGGGAATAGCGTGGCGGTCTTTATGGCTTGCGTCGATACGGCCGGAGAAAACGGCGGTGACATTCCGGAACCATTGCGGCCGGCGTTCCGGGCGGGCGCTAAAATTGGCCGCGATCAACCCGGATTAGTGGCCGCATTCATCCCGGAACCCTGGCCGCGATCAAATCGGAATGCTGGCCGCGTTGCTCCGGAACGCGCAACAAGAAATCGGCCGCTCCCCCAAGGCGCTCTACCTTTCTCTTTCAAAGAGGGGAAATCCGACCTTGGAAATGTTTCTGTCGATCCTCAACGCCTTGGGCATACAGCTTAAGGCCACGACAGCCAGCCTGCCGCTCAAAGG
>JACPKS010000067.1 GCA_016186905.1 Deltaproteobacteria bacterium | reverse complement strand
GGGTGCCCGACGACATTCCGCGCATCGCCGGCGTCATCAACGCCAATCACACGACTCCGCTCTCGCACACCAACGTGCTGGCGACGGGCTGGCAAATTCCGAACGCGATCCAAATCGGCGTGCTTGAAGAGATCGCCGCCAAACAGCTCGACGGGCAGTGGGTGCGTTACGCCGTCGACATGAACTCCTCGCGCATCACGCTTGAAAAAGTCGATCGTCCGGCCGAGATTCCGCAGCGCCCCTCATGGAGCATTCAGCGCATTCGGCTCGAAGAACCCGAGACCGTCAACACGCCGATCGTGGGGCTTGACCGCCTGCGCATGAGCGGTCGTTTTCGCTACGGCACGAAGGCCGCGAACCTGGGCGAGCTGTTTCACGTCCTCGCGCACGGCTCGGAGCGGATGCTCGGGTTCTACAAGGTGAGGCGTCCGCCCAGGGCGAACCTGCTGCCGTATCTCGCGAGCCACCTGGGTCTTCCCGCGGACGCGGACGCGCACGCGCTCGCAGCCGCGGCTTTGGATTTTCTGCGCGCGAAGATCCGCATCCCGCGCGGCATCGCGATTCCGTTTTCGGTGCAGCAGACGGTGCTCGAATCGTCGCCAAAGGTGCAGCAGGCGCTTGGAAAGCTCAAGATGGCGCTCGAGCTCGACCGCCGCGAGATCGACGCCGTCTGCGTGCAACTCCAGCAGATGATCCGCGCGATCCGCATTCCGGACCGCATCCGCGACTACATCGACTCCGAAATCGCGGGCACGCTGGGCGGCGTCTCGAGTTTCGTCGTGCGCAGCTCGTCGAACGCCGAAGACCTCGAGAACTTCTCGGCCGCGGGAATGTACGAGTCGATCATCCACGTGACCACCGCCGAGAAACTTTTTCAGGCCATCAAAGACGTTTGGGCTTCGCAGCTTTCTCCCAGGAGCGTGCGCTTCGTGCACCAGGCCGGCATCTCGCTCGACGACTGCTACATGGGCGTGATCGTGCAGGAAGAGGCAAGCGCAGATATCGGCGGCGTGCTCGTCACGACGAATCCGATGAACCGCGGCGATTTTCGGAACGTGTACGTCAACGTTTCGGCGAAATCGGTGGGGAGCGTCGTGCACGGCGAGGAGCTGCCGTTTCAGTATCTCTACAACTCGGTCGAAGGCGGCGGCCGCACGCTTTCGATCGGGGATGCCGAAAAAGATTTGAGCGACGACCGCAAGGCGCTTCTGCAGGATCTCGCGTTCGCCGGCCGTTTGCTTCAGGCGCACTTCTCGCGCGACTACACGTTCGCGATGCCGCTCGACATCGAATGGGTGGCGGGGCCCGACGAAGAGGCACTCGTTTCGCCGGGCGACAAGGCGCCGCCGGTGCTCAAGATCGTTCAGCTTCGTCCGTACTCGAAGTGAGCATGCGCGCCACGGGGCCCGAGCGCACGATCCGCGTCTACTACGCCTTCCAGTTTTTTTTCTCGCTGCTGCTCTGGGTTCCGGTTTTTTACGAATACCAGCGGCGCTTCGGGCTTTCGGATGCCCGGATTTTTCGCATTCAAAGCCTCTATTATCTCGCGTTTTGCCTGGCCGAGATACCGACCGGGCTGCTTGCCGACCGGTTCGGAAGCCGCGCAGCCATGCGCGCGGGGGCGGGCACCTTGCTCGCCGCGAATCTTCTTCCCGTATTTTGGACGAGCTACGCCGGTTTTTTGCTCCATTTTCTTTTCATCGCGGCGGCGCGTTCGCTCATCTCGGGCGCGGCGAGCGCGTATCTCTATGAGCATTTGCGCTCGCGAGGGGCCGCCGCTCAGTACAAACGTTATGAGGGAAGGGCGCGAGCGCTGGGGCTTGCCGGAAAAGTAGTGTGCTGGGGCGCGGTGGGGTATCTGATGGAGTGGAAAGTCGCGCTTCCCTACGTGCTCACGGCGGTGTCCTCGGCGATCGCGGTATGGTTCGCGTGGAGGTTGGATCCAGCACACGCGCGAAGCGCGAATAAAACGGCCGAGACGATGCTCATGGCGAGATTCAGCGGCGTCTTCGCGACGATCCGAAAGCACCCCGCGATCGTCCCGGTCATGTTTCAAGGCATCGGCATCTTCGTTCTCGCGCGCATCTGCCAGGTCAATCTCTTTCAGCCGATTCTGCTCGAAAAGGGAATCGCCAACGCGCACCACGGCGCGGTGATGGGGCTCATGACGTTGTTCGAGGCGCTGGGATCGTGGCGGCCGGATCTTCACCGTGCGTCGGATCGCGCGCGAATAGTGAGCTACACGGTTCTTATTGCCGCGAGTCTCGTGGTGACCGGCTACGGAGGACAGGTCGCGGCGCTGATCGGCCTCTGCGTGTTCGCGTTCGGCGTAGGCCTTTCGACTCCGGTGCAGATGCAGATGATGAACGACGCGATTCCCGATTCGGGCGTGCGCGCCACGGTTCTTTCGCTGGAGTCGATCGTCGATCGCGCGGTTTGTGCCGCGGTGGCGGCGGTCGTGGGCGGGTTCGTCGCGCGCGGCGAGATCGCGCGGTTTCTTGTTCTTTCGTCGGGGGCTGCCGTCGCGGTGGTGACGGCGTCTGCTTACTTCAGCGCGCGAAGGAGCCGGGCGGAGGGCAGTAGATCCCGGCCGTAAGGCCTTCGATTCCGTCGACGCGCAGCCAGAGCGCGTGAAGCAGGAAAGCGCCGGCGTCTTCCCCCGTGCGTGGCGGCGCCTTGGCTTGAATTTTCGTGGCGGGCGCGCTCGCCGCTCCGCCGAGATTCTCGGGACTGATTCTTTCGCGCAAACTTTCGAGCAGCGCGCGCGTCGCGGGGGCAAGAGGTTCGCGGTGGATGATCCGCGCCGCGTGGTGTTTTTTCTCGTTAAGATAAACCGCGTCGCCCGCGACGGGGTGACCGAGCGTTTGGGCGGTCGCGCGGATCTGGTGCGTGACTCCGGTGTGAATCCGGATGAGTGCCAGTGTCGCCAGCTCGGTGTGACGGATCGTCAGAAAAGACGTCTCCGCCTTCCACGCCGCGCGGTCAAGGGGTTTAGTCGGCGAGACGCGCATTCGTTTCGCGGATTTCGGATCGCGCGCGAGCCAGCATTCGACCGTCATGGCGGCGTCGAGCGCGCCCGTGAGCCATGCCAGATACACTTTCTCGCTTGAAGGCGCGCGCCAGTGGCGCCGGATTCGTTCCCAGGCCTCGCGCGTTCTCGCGCAGACGAGAATTCCGGAGGTGCCCCGGTCGATGCGATGAACGAGGCCGCCTTCAAGCGGCTTTTCGGGGCGAAAGGCCAGCGCGGTTTCCGGAAAGCGGCTTGCCAGCGCGTTGATCGCCGTATTCGTTTCGCTTGGGCCGAGCGGGTGGGCGTTTTGTCCGGTGGGCTTGTTCACGGCAACGAGCTCTGGCGTTTGCGTCAGGATCACGAGCGGAAGTTTTTCATTCGGAGCGATGCGTGCTTCGGCCTTCAGATAAAGGCCGTCCATTTCGACTTCGACGACGTCGCCGGTTTTAATCCGTCGCGTGCGCGTGACGTGCTTGCCATTGAGGCGGATACCGCCCGAAAGAAACGCGCGCTTGATTTTGGATCGGGGCTGAAGGCCTGCGTGGTCGCGAAGAAACGACTCAATGTCGCATTCTTGATTTTCCGCGACGTGCCCGCCCGCGACGAACCGGCGCCGGCTGGATGAGATGCTCATTTTTACGGCTCGAAAGGATCAAAACACCCGCCGCCGCCCGTCTGATTGGGAACCGCGCGCTGCAGTAGCTTCATGGCCTGCGCGGGGTTGCCGACGTCCTGCGGCGGAGAGAAGGCGCCGTTTCTTCCGGCGGCGGTCGTGCCGCCGCCCTGGGCCACACAGCTGGAGCCCGAGCAAATCTGGCAGCAGCCGGCCTGCGGAGTATTCATCACGCCGTTGTAAGGGTCATACGACTTCGCGCAGGCGAATGTTTTGTCGGTCTTGATCGCCGTCGCGCTATCCGACAGCGAACAATCGCCGGGCGGCTTGTCGAACGGATCGCCGTTGGGCGGCGGAATGATCGCGCCCGCCGCCGGGTAGTGTTTGGCGCAGTAGAAATCAAACGGCCCGACGCCGGCGGTGAAAACACCGTCGTCGTGCGAGAGCGCGATCTCGGGGTCGACCGGCGTTCCAGACTGGAACGCGCAGGCTTTGAACGCCGTGTTCTCGAGAAAGTGCGGCACGAACGGCTTGTAGGGGCGAACCACGAGCGTGCCGTCGGATTTCAACGTTGACGGCGGCGGCGGCGGATAGATCGGGCAGGCGGGATCGCCGGTGATTTGCGTGCCGTCGATGTTCCAGCCCGAAAGGGTGGCGTCGCTCATGCACTTGTAGCCGAACTGCGCGGTCTTGTAGCTGAACGGGCAGGGCTTGGGCCCGAGCCGCGTGATGGGTTTCATCGGGTCCTGCCCGGTTTTGTCGACGGGCCGGTCGAGAACGTAAACGACATTGAGTGCTTGCGCCTGGTCCTTGACGTCACCATTGGCGTCGAACCGAAGCGGATAGATCGCGGAAAACTGCCTCAAACGAAAAGTGCGGCGGATTTTTCCGTTGGAATCGAGAAACGCGGGGCAGGTGCCGTCGCTATTGGGTTTGGCGGCGTATCCCAGTGTTTCGATGGTGAGTGATTGAGTGGTGATCACCATCGGCGCCGTGACCGCGAGGTTGAAGTCTTTGCTCGGGTTCAGCGCCAGGGCGAACGAAGAATCGAGAGGATAAAAACTCGGCAGGCCGTTGACGTTCACCATCGGGCAGGTGAAGGACTCGTTTCCGGAATTGATCGAGCCGATCTCGTTGCTGCGAACGTAAAAATCGTAGTAGTAACTTTGCGCGGAATACGTGGAGATCGTTTGCGTTCCGGTCTCGAACTCGTTGGCTAGAGGCAGAAAGTGCTGTTCGCCGGTCGTCGGGTCGGTCGTCGCGACGGTGACCTTGTGTTGGATCGAGAGCGCTTTCCCCCATTTGTCGTAGCAGACATAGTGGAAGATATTTTTGTAGCTGCGGCCTTCCACGTCGCGAAAGTCGCCGGTAGTACCCGTCGAAGTTTTCTTGAAATTGAACTGGTTGGTCGAAAAACCGGAGTTGTTTCCCTTGGCGGTATCGGGCACGAAAGAGATCTTGACGATGGTATTGTCGGCGATCTCGCTTGAGTAGACCTTCGGAACCGGGCACTGCACCTGAAACTTCGTGATCTGCGTGGGATCGGTGTCGAC
The DNA here is from genome assembly GCA_016186905.1 of Deltaproteobacteria bacterium. Lineage (GTDB taxonomy): Bacteria > Bdellovibrionota > UBA1018 > UBA1018 > UBA923 > JACPKS01. The sequence goes on along the minus strand of JACPKS010000067.1, from coordinate 33,187 downwards.
CGTGCGGTTGTTCACGCTCGAATCCGAAGCATTCGTCTCGGCCCAAACGTAGCGGCACTTGCAGGCCCGCGCGGCGTCGTTGTTGCTCGAGCTCGCTTGCACGATGCACACGTCGTTTAAGTTTCGCGTGGCGCTGTTGGCGTTGAAGGCAAGTGTGGCCGTGGGAGGAGTGTTGCCCGAGGCCGTGCCGACGGTTGCCGACAAGATCGTAAACGACGCAGTGGAGTTCGAGCTCGAGGAAGTCGTCGTTGTCGAAGAAGTCGAGGCCGCCTGGCGGCCCGTGGCGCTCGAGCCGACGTTGTTCAGGCACGCCGCCAGGAATAGCGGCAGTACTAGCGCGACTGCGAGAACAAGCATGGCTGAACTCGCTCGATTCGCGGCTGTTCTCATTTCAAGAGCCCTTCGTTCCATTCCCTTCCTCACTTCGAGTCCTGCAGCACGCAGAGCGGAAAAGTCGCGGTGCGCGTGCTGCTGTTCGACGAATTGTCCGAGCCGGCCTCAAGCCCATAGACAACCGGGTTCGGCGAGTTCGGCAGAAATCTTTTCGGAATGAACTGCTGTCCCACGGGGTCGCTCGGGTTTTGCAGGTTCTCGACCGTCACGCGCGTGGGTGTTACGACGTACACGTAATCGAAGCGGCTGTTGCCGTCGATCGCAACCGGCGAGAGGATGAACGCGCCGAGCGAGTCGGGAAAGCTCGTGAGTTTGAGTTTGCCGCTTGAATCGGTGTCGGCTTCGATGCAGGGGCCGCGCGCGCCGTTTCCGTAAAGCCAGACGTCTTGTGCCAGGCCTCCGTCGCTTGCCGCGCTGTTTAAGCCCACGAGCGCGGGCGTGCATCGGTCGCCGCCCAGTGTGTAGTTGGCAGGTCTGCGGCTCGTGCCTTGAGTGGAATCGTTGTAATCGTTGCAGCAGTTGCGACCGTCGGGACCGGCGCATTTGGTCCATGATCCTGACGTCGCGTCGGCCTTCGCGCCATATTGATTGCCGCCAGGGTAGGGGGACCCCGAAACGGTTTGGTTGTCTCCGATATTCCCCGTGGAGGAACAATTTCCGAAGCCAGCGCCGCTAGGAAGAACGCCTGAGCCCTGGGGTCCGAGATTCGGACCGGTTCCAGTACTTACGCTCCAGCACACCGAAACTGCTGCGGGGTCGTTATTACCGCTATCATTTACATCCACCCCCGTGCTGACGAACGCGCCTGAGCCAGCTCCCTTGCATTCCTTCTTCCGCGTCGTGCAAAGCAGATTTCCGATGTCGCCGATATTCGCCACGCCTTGAATCGTGCGGATCGGAAGGCTCGCGCGGAAGCGCCAGAGCTTGGCCCATTTCTTCCCGGCGGGAATCTTCACGGCGTTCGAGTTCGGGCAGTTCTGGTTGGCGTCGGGCACGGCCGCGAAGCCCACGATGTCTTGTCCGGCGTCGGCGAGCGCCGCGCTTCCGAGTGTCGGCGTTCCTTTCGTCGCGTCGACCTTGCAGTTGAGTGTTGCCGACGCGATGTTGGAAACGTTGTGAATCGCGCACACCGGAATTTTGAACGTGCCGTCCATGAACGAGGCGAGAAAATAATCGTGGCGGTTGAGATTGAACTTCTCGCAGGTCGTTTCGCTGCCCGTCACGCAGCCGGTGTAATTTTTGTTGTCGTCGGAAGGATAGATCGTGTCGTCGCCGCTGGCCACACCGGTGAGAAGCGGATTGGCGAGATCGATGGGCGCCAGGCTGTAGAGTTTGAGGTCGAAGACGGGGCTGAACGTCGAGTCGTTCGGAATCGGCGGGCACTCGTATCCGGTCGGAAGCGTGTTTCCGCGCGCGGTAGCACCATAGTCGAGCCCGAACGAAGACGTGTAAAGGTTGAACGCGTAGCCCATATCCCAAACCCGCGGGTCGAGAAGGCTGTCGTTAAGGTAGTAATAGATCTTGTTTTGAACGTGCATTTTGCGGATCGTATCGCGGCACATGTAGCGCTGGATGGCGACGTAGTTCGAGCCCAGCGTGGGGTTCAAGCTCGGGTTCGGCGACCCGATGAACACGCGAAGCGCGTTTGAGGTCGCATCGCCCGCGGTGACGATGATCTTGACGTCGAAGAACGTGACGTTGGTCGACACCTGGGTGAACAGGCAGCGCACCTGGTTGACTTCGGGATCGTCGGCGAGCTCCTGATCGGCTTCGCGAAACGTGCCGTCGGCTTCGGTCCAGTTGAAGCGGCATTTGCAGTCGGCTTTTTTCTGGCAGAACGACGCGATCGAACCGTCGGTCGTGACGAGCTCAAGAAGTGCCGTCGGATTTTGGTTCGAGCGCAACGCGCGGGTGATCGAGAACGCGGCGTCCGAGCTTCCGGTCGGAAGGGTGGCGGAACTCGCGGCGGCTTTTGACGACGAGCCCGTGCTCGAAGGCGTGCGCGGGCCATTGGCCGTGCAGCCCGTGAGTGCGCCCGTGAACGCAATAGCGGCACTTAAGATCGTCAGAGCTGTGATCGAAACCCGAAGCATGGCGCTTCCCCTCATCACAACAGATCGAAATTTCAGGAGAAAAAGTTGAGCCTTACCGGTGGAAACGCCCTTGTGCACATGGCGATTCCGGCAGAAAGTGCCGAAAATGTTGAAATTCCAAGTCATCCCTCAATAACCCCTACCCACGAACTGGTTTAAGTTCCTAAACATGCAAGTTTCACACAATGCGTTAAGTCGCTGAAATTACGACATTCAAATCCTGTGCAATCTGCGTAAAATTTAGACACCGTTTGAAAGCTAAACACTAAAATGTTAACTTTAAGCACCACACCGTAAAAAGTAGGCTGGCACCTTTTGACCGCTCTCAAACATTGGTTTGAAAAACCTGGCTTCGTTCTGCTCGCGATCGCGGCGGCATACCTTGCCCTTTTTTTCGGCGCCTTTCGCCACGAGGAGCCGCGCGAAGCCGAGCACGCCGTTTACCAGACGGTCATCGATTATTCCCAGAGCACGTTTCCGCCGAAGATCGAGCTGATCCGAAACCATTCCGATTGGGGACATCTCGGCTATTACGCGCTGATGGGCCGGCTCGCGAAACTCGTCAAAGGCGATCTTGGATGGCTGCGGCTGATGAACGTGGTGTTCATGCTGCTCGCGTTTTTCGCCTTCGTTCGCCTCGGATACCACTACACCTACCACAATCGTCTCAATCCGCTCTGGATCAGCTTCGGGCTGGTGCTGTTCGCCGTCAATCCTTACGCCCTCGATTCGGCGATGCGGCTCGACTACACGGGCCTGTTTCTTTTTCTGCTGCTCGCGGCTCTGTTATTTTTCGAGAAAGAAAATTTGAGGAACGCCGCGATCTTCGTCGCGGCGGCCGTGCTCGTCGACTGGCGCGCGGTTCTGCTTTCGGCGGTCTTCGTGTCGGTGCGATTCACCGCCGACAGCAGCCGGCTCATTCGTCCCGAGCGCGGTTTCGCGCTGATGTTTCCGTTCCTGATCGCGGCACTTCCGCTGCTTGTGTGGAAAGACGTGGTGCCCGCGGGCGAAGTGGCCGAGGCGTGGGCGCAGCTTCGTTCGCGAACTGGATTTTTTCGCGTGGACGGCCTCTTCTACGCGCTAGTACTGATTCCGCTTTACGTGCCTTGGTATTCCTGGAGCTGGGGGGCGCGCGCGCGGGTTCGCGCGCTCACCGCGGGCGCGATCGCGACGGCGGTTTTCATGCCGCTCTATTTTATTTTTCCCATTCGCCCCGACGATTGGGGCGCGATCCGCTTCAGCCTTTCGCTTCCTCTGGGACTGATGGATCGGGGCGCGCTGGCTTTGGCGGGGGAGTATAAAAACGTCGTGCTCTTCGTGCCGTGGCTTGCCGGGACGTTTCTTTTCGCGCAGCTCGTGATGCGCGACATCCTCGATCAGACGAAAGCGCTCCGGCAGGTGATCCTGCTTCTCTTCGTGATCCAGCTTTTCACGGGCGGATTGGGTGGAGCCGCTGGCGGCGGGCCGGGCGCGGTCGGCGACCGCGCGTTTCTCGTTTGTGTTCCTTTTTTGATCCTCTTCACTCTATCGGAAGCGATGGTGGGAGAAGAGGGGAAACTGATTTAACCAATAAGTGCGCCGCACGACATGCGGCGCGGGAGGCGATCATGATCGGATTTGAACTGACCGACGAACAGAAAGAACTGCAGCGCCTGGCGAGCGAATTCACGGCTAAGGAAATTACGCCGAAAGCCGCGCACCACGACGAAACCGGCGAGTACCCTCGCGAGATCGCGGCCAAGGCATGGGAGCTGGGACTGATGAACACGCACGTTCCCGAGGCGTACGGCGGCATCGGGCTTGGCGTGCTCGACGGCGCGATCATTACCGAGGAAATGGCCTACGGCTGCACCGGTATCTGCACCGCGATGGAAGCCAACACGCTCGCCGCCGCGCCCGTCATCGTCGCCGGAAACGAGGAGCAGAAAAAGAAGTACCTTGGCCTGTTGACGTCGCAACCGGTCTTTGCCGCGTACTGCGTGACTGAACCCAATGCGGGTTCCGACGTCGCCGGCATCTGTACGGCCGCGAGGAAAGTGGGCAACGACTACGTCTTGAACGGCGAAAAAATGTGGATCACCAACGCTTCGGTCGCGGAGTGGTATTTCGTGCTCGCGTACACCGATCCCGCGGCCAAGCACAAGGGAATGAGCGGATTCATCGTCGACGCGAAGAGCGCCGGCATCACCGTCGGAAAAAAAGAGTGGAACATGGGCCAGCGCGCGAGCGACACGCGCGCGATCACGTTTGAAGACGTCAAGGTTCCGACCGCGAATCTGCTCGGAAAGGAAGGCGACGGCTTCAAGATCGCGATGAGCGCGTTTGACCACACCCGTCCTGTCGTGGCCTGCGGCGCCGTGGGACTTGCCCGGCGTGCGATGGACGAGTCGGTAAAGTATGCGCAGGAACGCAAAACATTCGGAAAGCCCATCGCCGCATACCAAGGGGTGAGCTTCATGATCGCCGACATGGCCAAAGACATCGAGGCGGCGCGCCTTCTCGTGTGGCGCTCGGCATGGGAAATCGATCAGGGCCGGCGCAATACGGTGTTCGCGGCGTACGCGAAAGCCTTCGCGGCGGACATGGCGATGCGGGTCGCGACCGATGCCGTTCAGGTTCACGGCGGCTACGGCTATTCGAAGGAATATCCGGTCGAGAAGCTCATGCGCGACGCGAAGATCTACCAGATCTACGAGGGGACGTCGCAGATTCAGCGTTTGATCATCGCCAAAGAGATCTTTGACCGGTAAGAGACTCTAGAATCCGCTCCTCGCTGAAACCGCGCGCGAGCAGATCGCGCAGGACGTCGCCGCTGGAGAGCCACGGGAGGTCCTCTTCCTCTCCGTCGCCGAGCGCTCGGGCGCGGGGCTCGAGAATTTTCGAGAGCACGCGAATAGTCTCGGGGGTGCATCCCAGAACTTCCACCGCACGTGCAAGGCCTTCGAGGATCGTGCGATGCGCGCGCTCCGGCACGTCATCTGGCCGTGGAAAATCTTTGAAGACATGTGGCGGTTGCTTGCCAGCGGCAGTGGCGCGCGCGATGTGCGGCGTGCGCGTGTCGACAAAAATCCGCTCTCTTTGCGCCAGAAGCGGCGGAGCAAGAGTGCCGTCGTCGCTTAAGAGCCAGCCGCCCTCGGCCCAGCGTCGAAACGTTTCGGTGCCGGCGCGCGGAGTTGTCCACCGAAGTTTCTCATCCGCGACCAGAGCGCCTTCCGCGGGCAGAAGGGGTGCGGGCACGGAGAGCAATCCCAAGAGAGCCGAAAGAGGTTTTCGCAGCCTTCCGCGCGCGAGCACCGGATTAAGACGCGTGCGTTTCGGATAATCGCCGCGAGCATCATCGGCGGTTTTTGCGAGCCAATAAACCGGATTCACCGCGAGCTCGCAAAGGTCGTCGAGCAACTCGAGACGCCGCCAGCAGGAAAGCGATTGATAACGCGCGCGAAGCCGCGCCGACGCCCCGACGCGCGCGAGCGCTTCCTCGAACGCCGCCGGCTGCGAGTGCCGCGCGTGACCAAGGCCGATCATTTTCAGCCCCGCGCGCGCGCAGAATTCGTGCATCGCCGATACCGGCACGGGATGATCGTAGGCGTGAAAAAAACCGTCCACCAAGCCTGTAAGTGTTGCCGAGTCGGCATAGGTTTCAAACGAGGTGCGCAGCGGATGCAGCGGCGGGAGCGCCGCCGTCAATTCGCGGCATCGGCGCGCGAGGTTCGGCGTGCTCGCGCGAAGACCGTGGCTTTCGAAGTAACGGCGCACTTCGTAAATCCAGTGGCGGCTGCGGGCGGCGTAGGTCATGACGCGGGCGATTCCGCGTGGTGCAAGAAGAGCCGCGATTTTTGCGAGGATGAGGCCGGGACGCTCGCAGTGGTGAAGCATCCCCGTGCTTAAAATGTAATCAAAGGGGCCCATCGAATCGGAAAGCTCCAGCAGATCGGCCCGCCGGGTTTCGATGCGTCCCGAAACGCGCGCCACGAGCGCGCGCAGGCGCAGGCGCTTAAGACTCGCGCCGCTCAAATCCACCGCGGTGACGCTTGCGCGCGGATGAGCGGCCGCGACGACGACGGGCTCAAGCGACCCGCAGCCGGCCACGAGAATTCGGGTAGTTCGCTCATGCGCGACAAAGCGGGCCGTGCGCAGGTTCTGGCCGAGCTCGTAGGCAAGAACGTGCGCGGGAAGCGGCTTGGGTACGGCGATCCAGGGTACCGCCGGGTACGGGTGGCGTTCGTATTGCTCGCGAACGTTCATGCGCGCCGACGCCAGAGAGGTGAAGTAAGCAGAAGCAAGACGGGGAGAGCCGCGAAGCAAACGACGATGAAGGCGCCGGCCGGAAGATCCCATAGGTAACTCAGTACGATTCCCAAAAAGCTAAGGGTAAAGCCAAGTGCCCAGCCGAAAATGAGCCGCGCTCGGATGCTCTCGAAGAAAAGCGAGCCGACCACCGCGGGCACGATGAGATACGCGAAGACCTGCAGCACGCCCGCGAGGCTTACCGAGGAGGTGATCACGACGCCGAATAGCGCGTAAAAGAGGAAGTCCCAGCCTCCTGTTCGGCCGTTGTGCCTGCCGAACGAAACCGCGAGAAGCGGTTTGCGGAAGGCGAAGTGCACGGCGGATACCGCGCCGTAAATGAATGCGGTTTTCACGACGTCGTTCCACGTGACCCAGAGCACCTGGCCGACGAGAAGGTCTTTGATGTGCTCGGCGCCGTGCGCGATCTTATCCACGACGAGAACGACCGCGGCAGAAGCCAGCGCGTAGACGATTCCGATGATCGCTTCCTGCGAGAAAATTTTTTCGTGCCGCTTGGCGAGCGCGAAGAGGGCCGCCGCGCAGAACGTGCTTCCGAGCGAGATGAAGTACGTCGCGGGCGCATGATGGTCGAAGCCGAAGAAAACGGCGAGTGTCGCGCCGAAGGCCGCGACCTGGGCGAGGCTCAAGTCCACGAAGATCACGCCGCGGGCGAGAACGTGAAGCCCAAGGTAACAGTGGATTCCCGCGAGGATCAGGCACATCGTAAACGGCGCCGCGAGAAACGTGACGGCTTCAGACCAGTTGTGCATCAGCGGAGCTCCTCGGGCTCAATGCCCCTCGACGTTCTTCACCAGATTCTCGTACAGATCGTCGATTTTCGAAATACCCGGCGCGCCGTCGACCGAAACGGCCACGGTTGCCGCGCGGACCGACGGCACATCCTGCTTGATCTTGTTCGTTACGGTCGGATCGAAGAAATTCTCGACGAAGATGAGCGGGATTTTCTGAGCGCGAATGAGCTGGATGACGTCGATGATGTGGCCGCTCGTCGGCGGAATGCCTGGCTTGGGCTCGAGGATCGCGGGATGCGCGATCTTGAAACGGTCGAAAAAATACGTGAGCGTCTTGTGATACGTCACGATACTTTTCACGCCGGTTTTGTCGATGCGCGCCTGCCATAGCTTGGTCTTCGCTTCGAGGCGCGTTTTGAGCGCCGTCGCGTTTTGCAGAAACCGCGCGGCGTTGCCGGAGTCGAGCTCGCCCAGGCGTTTGGCGATGTGTACGGCGATTTCGCCCGCGCGGATAGGGTCGATGGTCACATGGGGGTTTCCGAACGGATGAATATCGCCCATCGCGCGGCTGATCTCGCCTTTTGAAACTTCAAGCGGTTCCACGAGCGGCCCCACTTCGAGATAGCCTTGCTGTCCTTTCATGATCGAAGGATTTCGCGCGCCCCGCAGGATGCTCGGCAGCCAGCCGATCTCGAGGTCCAAGCCGATCGAGATCATCAGGTCGGCGCGGCTCGCTTTGACCATGAACGAAGGTTTCGCTTCGATGTAGTGCGGGTCTTGCGTGCCCTTGGCGATGGCTTCGACCGATGCGAGATCGCCGCAAACTTCTTCGGTGATCGCGCGCAGGTCGGTGACGGTGGTGACGACGCGAAGCTTCGCGTGCGCCAAGGGCGCCGCGGCGAGAATGCACGCGGCGAACAGAAACGTGGCGACGAGATAGACTGATTTCAGGTTCATGGCGAGGCTCTCCTTACTTTCGTTTCAGTACGCGTGCGCAGGATGGGCGCCGATGCCGACGTTGTATTGAAACGCGACGGTGTGATCGGTTTTCCGCGCGCCCTGGGTCTTGAGGCGATCGTACTGCAGACGAAGCCCGGAGAATTCAGACGGAAAAAATCCCAGTAGCGCGCTTTGCTTGCTCTGGATCCGCAAAGGCGCGTCGTGGGGCATTCCCACGTATTCGAACCGTGTCTGCGCCCACCAGCGCTCCGCGAACTGGTACTGAACCCATGAGGCCACGCCGCCAAGCTTCTCGGCGGGCGCGGCCGTCGCGGGGTCGGTCGTTCCGCGGTTCATGCCTTCGAGGTATTCCGTCGACCAGATCACCGCGTGATACTTGCCCCCGAGCGCCGGCCGCCACTTAAACGTGAGGTCGCCGCCAAGCACGGTGCTTATGCGATCGAACTGGTTTTTGCCCTGTGTCCCCGAAACCCCGAGTTCCATCGTGAAATCGTCGGTCAGATCCCAGAGATTTTTCAGGCGTGCCAGTCCGCCGAGATCCCGCGTCCGAGGGCTTCCCGAAACCGGCAGGCCGTTGGAATCGAGCCGCTGCGGCCCGAAGAGCGTCTCGTTTCCCGCGCTGTAGCCCTGAACAATGAGCTCCGAGTACCAGTCGGTCGGCAGCAGCACTGCAGCCGATGCGCCGGCTTCGTTGAGTCCTTCGTCGCCAAGGAGCGTCTGGTGGATCAGTGGCGCGTCGAGGAACGGAAACGCGTGCGTGTGAAGCTGATTGTGTTTTCCGAACGCGAGCTTGAATTTTCCCGCCCGAAGCGTCACGCGAGGGAGCGAGATCGTCTCGACGAAGACTTCCTCGGGGGCGATCCCGTAGTTCGTCGCTCCGTTTTGTTGCTCCGCCGAGAATAGCGCCACGGCGCGCAGGTAGACGTCCACGTCGGCGGTGAACTGGAATTCCGCCTCCTGCAGCGAGAATCCGTTATGAGGAACGTTGATCCGGCTGTCGGAAAGGCCCGTGCCGCGCTGGACCAGTCCGAGAAAATTCGCGCCGATATCCGGGTTGAAGGCCTTGCCCTTCGTGAAAGCCGGAACCCCGATGGAGCGGGATTGGGAATAAAATTGGGCCGATGCAGGCGCTGAAAGCGCCAACGAAAAGGCCAAGGCAGCTGCAAAAGAGCGAATACGAAACATAAAGGTTCTCCTGAGTGAATGAAAATGTAGCTCAATCCGGATCAATTGCAATTTTGCAATTTGTGCCGCACGCGCGGTACACTGTGGCAATGCACCCCATTCTGCTCAAGTTCGGTCCGATCACGCTCTATAGCTACGGGCTTCTCGTGGCGCTTGGAGTTCTCGCGGGCTTGGGAGCGATCGACCTTGAAGCCAAGCGCATGGGCTGGAACCGCGATCTGTTGAGCAAGCTCGCGGTGCTGACCTTCGTCATGGGCCTTGTCGGCGGCCGCGTCGCGTACGTGCTGACGCGGTTAGGGAGCGACGACGCGCTCTCCACGCTTTTCGACCCGCACGCGGGGTTCGTGTTTTTCGGCGGGCTGATCGCTTCGTGGCTTTTCATCTATTGGCAGACGAAAAAGCGCAAGCTCCCGCTTTGGCCGGTGCTCGACGCGTTCGCGCTCGCGATCTGCGTGGGCGAGGGGATCGGCCGCTTCGGCTGCCTGCTCGGCGGGTGTTGTTACGGCAAGCCGACGTCGCTCTTCTGGGGCGTGGCGATGGTCAACGAGCCGGCGCTCGGGCATCTTCACCCGGTACAGGCCTACGAGGGTCTGGCGTTGCTCGCGTTCTTCGCTTTTCTATGGAGTCGCCGCGCGCGAAAGGATTACGAAGGGGAGTCGGTCGTGTTTTTCGTCGGCGGATATTCGGTGATCCGGTTTTTCATCGAGATGTTCCGCGGCGACGCGATTCGCGGGTTTTTCATCCCCGGCGTGATTTCGACCTCGCAAGCGGTCGGTCTCGCGATGATCGCCGTGGTGACCGCGTTGCACCTGAAGCTGCGCTCTGCGCCGAATCCGCAGGTTAAATCCGGAAAGAAACGCTAAAGCCCGCGAAGTAGCCGCTGCGGTCGATTTTAAGCTCTTGGGTATCGCCGCCGTTTCGCACGAAGAGCCGGTCTCCGTTTTTGATCGAACTGTAGTCGCCGGTTCCATCGCTGCCGGCGCTCAAGGAGTTTGTGCGGTTTCGCAGGTACCCGCCGGTCAGCAGGGCGCCGATGCCGGGAGAAAGCGCGTATCGCACGCCTGCGAGCGCCCCGAACTCCGCGCTGAAGGCGGCTGCGTCGAGAGCCGAGGAGCCTTCCGAGCTTGCGATCGTTTGGCTGACTTTGAGGGTTCCGAGGCCTAGCCGGCCTTCGACGAAGAATCCGAGCGCCCAGCCGTTCAGCACGTTAATCCGCGCGAGCGGGCCCGCCAGGTAGCCCGAGAGCGCCGTCGTTTTGGTGACGTCGAGACTTGTGGAACCCGTCTTTCCCGCGTAGCGGATTTTTTGAGGAATGAGATAGCGCGCGTATCCGCCGAGCTGGACGTCAAGAACCGGGATGATCGGAAGCGAGAATCCGGCCTCGGCGACCGCGTCGACGTTTTTGCGGAAGGTTTCCCGCGTATCGATCGAAGCCCACTGGCCCGCGGAATTGTCGAACTCGGCGTACTTGTTCAAAAGCTCGGGATGAATCCAGCGGTATTCGGCGCCGAGATCGATGAACGCCCCAGCGTAGGCTGGGGCGGCGGCGGTAGCCGCGATCAAGACCGCCGCGAATGGAAGAATGAACCGGATAAATTTCCGCAGCGGAATTTTCCTGACAAGGAATACCAAAAGCAGCAATCCGATTTCGATGAACCAACCCGAATCCAGTTGCGAGGGATGCGCGTGAGGCTTGTCTTTTTCCGCCCCCGAAAAAGCAGCCGCCGCGAACGCTCCGGTGACGCAGCCGCCGCCCGTTTCGGAGGGCTTGGTGAAAACATTGAGCGCGTCGGCCGTCGTGCCGCATGCGAGAAGCGTTTCGGTCGTCGCTCCTCCGGAAACCGCGCCGTTGATCGCGGCTCCGCCGTTCGTTCCGTGGTAGCTGCCGCACGACGAGCCGCCGCGGAACGGCTTCCCCCGCTCGTACATGCAGTCGATGCCGTCCATGTCGTCGCGGTTGATGGAGCGGCGGAAGGTCGAACCGATTCCGGCTACCGCGGTTTGCACCATGGTCGACGTGTAGAGCACCTGGTTCGCGCTCGTGTACGTCGGCGGCTCGACCGGATGGTCGAGCCCCAGGCAATGGCCCACCTCGTGCGCGAGTGTCGAGACGAGATCGTACTTGTTGCTTTCGCCGTTCACTCCGAACGTTCCCGAGAATTCGCCGTTGACGACGATGTCACAGTCGGCGAATTGATCGCTCCCGGTCGAAGAAAACGCGGAAGCGAGAATCGAGGAGTCGGCGAAGAGGTTGCCTTGGCCGGTCGTGCGGTTGTCCCAGGAGATCGTGTTGACCTGGTCGGCGGCGCTTTTGACGGCTCCGGTGGTGCCGGCGAGAACGAGTTTGACGTCGGCCTTGCAGGCCGCGGCCCAGGCTTTGGCCGCGGTGGTCGCGGCCGAGAGAAATTCCGAGGGATTGACGGCGGAGGAGAGACTGCCGCCGTAAGCGCTCTGGTCGGTGTTGACGTAGAAGGTGACGGTTCGCCCCGACCAAATCGGGGCGTTGGCGACGGGTCTCGCGCCTTTGTTGTACGTGCCGCCGGTAATGAAGAGGAACGCCTGGGCGGGTAAACAATGAAGAATCGCGAGCGCGGCGAGCGCGGCGGTTGCGGCGAAGCGGCGCGCGCGTGGCGGATCTTTTTCTTGGCGCATGCGTGGATCTCCCGGCCGCACGGCCTAGCGCTTGGTCTCGATTCCGCTTGTTTCAACTCCCTGGCGCCAGCCGGTGGGAATCCACGCGTCATATTCTTCACCGGTGCCGGGATCTTTGACGTGGATTTTTTTCACGAGCAAAGTAACTTGCGCGTTTTTCGCGGGAACGGTCACGTAGTCCGGGTAGACGTAGAGCTCGGTTCCGTCTTTGAGGCGCGTGAAATCGCCCGAGGTGACGAGAAGGGGGAATTTTTCAGATTCCGGGCAAGCGCCGCCGCCGACCGATTTTTTATCGGCGATCTCAAAAAGCCAGGTGACGCGGCTTCTTTCTTCGGTGCGTTCCTTGCGGGTAACCGAAACCGTTTCGTGCGCTTCCTTCAAAAATTTCGCGTCGAGCCGGCAATGCGGCGCCGGTGTTTCGCTTTCGCCTGAAGATTGCGCCAGCCCGCGCGGCACGCGGATCATCGAGGAAGCAAAAGCGGCGGGAGCCAGGGCGTTTAAGACGAGTACGAGCAGGGCAAGCATGCTTTTCCGAGTCATAGATTTAAGGATGCCCTTCGCGCGAGAGGGGGTAAACCGGCAAATTTTTGCAGGAGCAAAAACCGATCTGATTTGCACCGGTTCGCTTCGGCGCAATTTGACACCAGGGTCAGAGTGCGGTTGATCGTCCAAAGACACTATGGCGCTATCTTGTCGTAATCACGTTGATTTCATAGATGACTCCGGCGAATTTGCCGAGGAGCCTGCGTGGTATATGCCTTGCTTTTTACTAGGGCAGGGGTTCAAGGAGGAATCGGGACCCGGCGCAAGAGGTGGTGGATTTCGGTCTCTTCAATAAGAGAGGCCTTTTCGGGAAGGTGGCACAAGGACGTTGGCCGCCGAAACTCCCACCCCCCTTCACGCCGGGTCCATTTTTTTAACTAGTAAACATAAACGCCGATATTTTCGAATTTAGCGCGCATCCCTTTAGTCATCCCATGAAGCACGTAAAGATGAATTTCGATATTAGGATCCACTTTATTTCGAAGCTCCGTGATCTTCGTTAATTGTTGCAACAATGTCCTGGCTTGGGCGCTTGCTTTCAAATAATTCTGATAATTTTTCGCTTCACACCACACGATCTTGCCGGAGTCTGATTTGAAGATGACATCGATCTCGCCGTTGATCTGATTGTCTTTCAAATAATTCAAGGCAAGAGCCCGCCTCTCTTCAGAAGAAAACATGGCAACAACATCGGGTAGGTGTTTGCCCCTGGCAATATACTCCGGCACTTGAAGCGCAAAACGGACTTCCGCGATATCCCCAAGAAGCTTTGTGTATAGGTTGTATACGATTTCGTCCGCCTCGAATTGGGTTATCGTGTGTTTTTCGATTTTTCGTCTAAGTCGATTGAGTGAACTGTCTTTAAGGCGAAGATTCGCGATCGACTGGTCCATGACGCCCTCGAATTTCGCGTCACCGGCCCCCATGCCGCGAATCTCTTGAAACGCGTCCTCAAACCGCTTGGATACCTCAACGAACTTAATCTCCAGCTCTTTTGGAGTGAGAGATGATTTTCGCCGCGGCATCTCCAAAACTTCCCCATGAAACTCCGCTTCGAGATGATCGAGTTTCCTTAAAACGTTTGGATGTCTTTCAGCGAACGAAGTCGAAAATTTAGGAACAACCGGCGATATCACTTCCGGTAAAAGGCTTCTAACGCAGTTGGAGTTGACTTCCGCTTGCGTTAACGTCGCAAAACTCGCTGAAATCAAAAATAAAAACAAAATTCTAATAGTCAGATTCACTGTTTCTCTATCGGTCTGCAGTCCGGATTTCTTTTCAAGCTTTCAAACCAGTAATTTTTTGCCGGTCTTCAGAAAAGCCTGATTTCTGACGAAAAATCGACATGATCCGCAAGTTTCTTTCGCTGGCCCTCGCGCTCTCGCTTGCCGGCGATGCGTTTGCCGCCGACCTCTCGTGTGTCGCGCGTCTTTTGCCGTATTCGAAAGTCAGGCAGGTCAACGAAGCCGCTTATCAATCCGCGCTAAAAGAGACCGGAAATTTCAACGAAGTGATCGCACCGCTAAAAGAAGTTACGGACCAGAGACTGAAACATCCTTTTTCACTGAGAACTTTTGAAACGTGGCTCAGGCTGCCGGTAAATGAATCCGCGTATTCGAACGCCAAATTCGAAGTTCCGAAACAACCGAACACGGTTCCACTCGTGGCGCCAGGACAGAAGCTCGTTCGCAAAGTGGAGTTCGGATATCGCCTGTCCAGCGACTATCGAAAAATTTCGAAACTCGAGTACCTTCTGCTCGACAACGCGGGCAACGTGCTCGAAGTCGGCGCGAAATCCAAAGCGATTCTTAAGGAATTCAAAAACCACCTCTACGGAAGAACCCTGAGCAGGGAAGAGCTCGAAAAAATCTCGGAAATTAACGGCAGAATTTTCAATGAGCTCAAGAACAATTCGCTTGCGGCATCGAAAGTCAAAGAATTCGAAAAATCCAGAAAATGGCCTGAAGGGCTCTCTGAAAAAGGACAACTCGTCTATTACGATAGGAGCGTGATCGACTTAAAGGCTTGGGCTAAAAAAAACGGTTACACTAACGCGCAGATGAAAGATGCAGGATGGTTCAGGCTGGTTTTCAATGACCAAGGACAACCGATCTATCTTCCGAGCCGAGAGGCTTCGATCAAGATCCCGTTTTTTTCCGACGCTTCAAAAACCAAAATCAACGTCTGGCGAACGCGCACGCTCGACAGCAGCAATCCGAATCTTCCGCGATACATGAGCTGGCCCTTGGATCGCGCAATTGAGCGTGACTTCACGGTCACCGAACGCCTTTACAACGGCTGGGATCTCGCCCGCGCCAAAGGAAAAACGGTCGTCATCACTGAAGGCGAATTCAAGTGCCTCGTAACCCAGGATGCGAGCGGTTACGTCACCGTCGGCATTCCGGGCATCACGGAGTTCGATGATGCGATCATCTCGGCGTTGGTAAAGTCGGAAGCCAAGGAATATGTTGTTATTCTCGATCGTGATGCCAGGGCGAAAGGCATGCTCCGGGTCGATGGCATCAGCGACAGCGAACGCGCCGCCTATGTCATCGCGAAAGAATTGAAAGCGGCGGGAGCGACGAGCGTCAGGGTCGGCGTTCTGCCTGATGCGTTTCACGGAGAAAAAGTAGGATCAGATGACCTGATTCTCGCGCAGGGTCCGAAACCCTTTGTCGATGTCGTGCAAAATGCCGCTGGAATTGAAACCTACGCGAAGCAAATTTCCCTCAACACCACTTTTCAGGAAATTATTTATCGCAAACAGGAAGTCCGAAGCGCTTTGAACGCTTACGAAAGGTCAGTTCAACGCGGAGGCGCCGAAGTTTCCAAAAGGCAGCTCGACGGCGCCTTGGATACCCTCGCAATTCTGGAACGCGCGGAAAAAAACTATCTGAAATTCGAATTCAACAATGCCAAGAGCCTTTCACAGGCGGCTGCCGCATACAGTTCATTCTCAAGAATCAATGCGCCCAATTTCGCCAATAAAACAGCGCTGGCGGAAGACGGCGCCGACATGCCTCTGGAGGCCTTCACGGACGAGATTCTTTATCTGAACTACGCCCCTCGCGATATCGACTCGAATCTCTGCAGGCCGGTTCCGTGTCTTCCTGTCCCGTATTCTTCCGACGAAATGGGCGATCACTTCGTAAAAGAGATCCTTTATCCAAACTTTCCGAAGGACGAATACGTTTACAATTTCAACGTCACCTTGGAGGACCGAACCGCCGAGCCTATCCGTGAAAAAATCCCGTTAGTCATCACGAAGAAGAAGACGCAAACCGTCGTCGCGATCATTGATTTTCCAGTCCCAACCAATGCCGATCATGCGTTCAGCGAAGAAGAGATCAAAAGCTATACAAGGTCCCACTTCGATAAGCTCAGTCGGTTCCTGAGACACTAAACTTCAAAAATCACATCCTGCCCCAGCGCAGTTTTAACCGCCGGTACGCGCGGCGGATTTTGCGGAGCGGGCCCGCCTCGCGATGGCTGGGATCCTCGTTCCACTTCGAGATGAAATAGTCGCGGTTTTTCGCCGCATGCGCGTCGCCGGCCTTCTTGAACGGGCCTAGCGTGCTGCTGCCGTAGTGATGGATGAACGCGGCCCCGCTCACGCCGAAACGAAGTCCCAGTTCGCGCATACGGTAGCAGTAATCGGTGTCTTCGTACCCGCCGACGATGAACTTCTCGTCGAAAAGCCCCACGAGCTTGCAGGTCGAGCGCGGCATCGCGACCGCGCAGAAGTCGGCTTCGTCCAGCCAGATTTTTCCGAGGTTCCGCTCGCAGAAGCGCCTCGCGCGTTCTTGGAGGTTGTAATCAAGCGTTCCCGTCGCCGCGAACGGCGAGACGAGGTTAAGCCCGTGGTTTTCCATCGCCCACGCGAGCGAACGCAGCCATCCCGCGGTGAGAACGACGTCGTTGTTGATGATCGCGAGATAGTCGCCGTGCGCGGCGTGGATGCCCTGGTTCCACGCGGCGGCCACGCCAAGGTTGGTTTTGTTGAGGATCTGAATGAACCGGTCCTTGGAACGATCGAGCTCGCGCGCCTTGACTTCAAGGTACTCGCGCGTGCCGTCGGTGGATGCGTTGTCGATGATGATGATCTCGTAAGGCGCGCGGTCGCCGTCGTGCAGAATCGAGGCGAGACACTCTTTGGTGCGCTCGAGCTGATTGTAAACGGGGACGATGACGCTTGCGAAAACCTTCACGAGATCATTTAATGATAAAAAGGGGAAAATGCACATGGAAATTCAATCCAGCGGTTCGGCAGCCGAGGTCTACGGCCGTTTGAAAACGCGGATCACCGAGCTGCGCGCGAAGGGCAAACTCTCCGTCATCCGCGACATCCGGTTCGACGATTCGGGCTTGAGCGCGCAGGCCACGGGCTCGGGTTTCAGGGCTCTCATCGCGTGCGCCGACGGCAAGGTCAGCGTCGATCTCAAGCTCGGTCTTCTGCTCAGGCCCATGCGCGGCCAGATCGAGGAAGGCTTGCGCAAGCGCCTGCAGGACGCCCTGGCGTGAGCGGCGTCACGCGAAGCGCCGGCCGCATGGGCTTGGCCACGCTTTGCAGCCGCGTGCTCGGGCTCGTTCGCGAGCAGGTCTTCGCTTTTCTCTTCGGGGCGAGCGACGCCACCGACGCCTTCAATATCGCGTTCCGCATTCCGAACCTTCTGCGCGATCTGTTCGCCGAAGGCGCGATGAGCGCCGCGTTCGTTCCTAACTTCGCGCGCGCGCTCGTTCAGTCGCGTGAAGCAGCGTTCCGCCTGCTGATCGCCGTTCTCTCGGTACTCGCATTCTCTCTTTCGATCCTTTCGGTCGCCGGAATGGTTTTCGCGCCGGGGCTCGTGTCGTTTTACGCGGATGCGTACCGCGCCGTTCACGGAAAGTTCGAGCTCTCGGTTTCGCTTACGCGGATGATGTTCCCGTTTTTTCCGTTGGTCGCCATGGCGGCCGTCACGATGGGGGCGCTCAACGCCTTGGGCTCGTTTTTTCTGCCGGCGTTCGCGCCCGTTCTTTTCAATGTCGCCTCGATCGCTTGCGGGCTGGCGCTTACGCCGCTCATCCGCGGCTACACCGCCTATCCGCCGATCTACTCGATGGCGGTGGGCGTGGTGCTCGGCGGATTCCTGCAGTTTTACGTGCAGTGGCGGCAGATGCGGCGCCGTGGCCTTGAGCCGCGGCGCTTCGCGGGCGGGTTTTTCAGGCCGTGGAGGGTCGAGGGTGTCAAGCGCGTGCTCTGGCTTCTCGTGCCGGGCACCATCGGTCTTGCGGCGACCCAACTTAACATCCTCGTGAACTCGATCTACGCTACGTCGCAGGGCTCGGGCGCGGTGAGTTGGCTCAATTACGCGTTCCGCCTCATGCAGTTTCCGATCGGGATCATCGGAGTGTCGCTTGCCGCCGCGACGCTTCCTGTCGTTTCCAAAAAACTTGCCATGAGTGACCCTGCTGGCGCGGCGCTCGATCTTAACCGCTCGCTTCGCGCGAGTTTCGCCGTCAACGCGCCGGCCGCGGCGGGTTTGATGGTGGCCGGCCTTCCGATCATCCAGATGCTCTTTCAGCATGGGCGCTTCGGCGCCGAGGATTCGCGGCAAACGGCCGCAGCACTTTTCTGGTATGCGCTGGGTCTTCCTGGATATTCAGCGGTTAAAATCATGGTTCCGGCGTTCTACGCGCTGGGCAACACGCGCTTTCCGGTCGTGGTGAGTTTTCTTTCGGTCGCGTTGAACGCCGCATTGAATCACGTTTTGCTGAACGTCTTTCATTATCCGTTCTGGGCGCTCGCCGCCGCGACTTCGGCGACCGCCACTCTTAACGCCGTTCTGCTCGCGCTGATTCTCGGACGCAGGCTCAAAGGCTCGCTCGACGTACGTCTCGCCCTTTCGATGGGCGTGCACGCGGCGTTGAGCGCGGCTGTCGCCGCCGCCGCATGGCTTGCGATTCGCGGAATGGACCGCTTCGCCCCTTCATTTCCCCGGTTCGCGCAGGTGAGCCTTGCCATGCTCGCGGGGGTGGGGATTTGGATCGCGCTTGGCCGTGTGTTTCGCGTTCCGGAAATCGACGCGCTCGTGGAATTTTTTATTGGAAAGCTTAAAAAAGATTCACGGAAAGCCAAAAGTATCGGTAACATGGATTCATGATGCCAAAAACGACCAGGCACTCCTTGAAGCTTCTCACCAAAAGCGTTCTCAACAAACTGGAGAACCGGAAGTTCATCGAGATCAACCCCGCAACCCGCAATGAGCTTCAAGAGGAGTTCTGCAAATATCTTTCGCGCTCGATCATCACCGACGAAGACCTCACCGAAAGAGTGCGCGCGGAGGTTTCAAATCACGCTCAAGACATCTCGGACAAGAACCTCACCGAAACCAGCGCCTTTCAGAGCCGCAAGAACGCGCTCAAGGCCCAATTGGGCGAGAATGAGCTGCACGGTTTTTTCTTTCAGCAGCCGCTTCGCTCGGTGGCGATGAGTGTTTCGAAATATCTGCTTGATTCGTCGCTCGTGGACGAAGTCTACGAATCCGACGACGCGATCCTGAAATTGGTTTTAGATACTCTCCAAAATTTCGACGAAAACAAAATCTCGTAGTCGAAAAAGAAGCGAGTGGCGGATGTTCGCTCCTATCGTGGAGGAACATCCGCCATATGGTCCCCTCCAATGTCCGCCCTTGAGAAAAGCTGCGTTCACTGGGTCTCCTGGCGCGCCCGCGGAATCCTTCCTTGGATTTTACGAGCGCGCCGCAATCAAAGCCTCACCGTTACATTTTGACGGTGTCGAAAGCTTTTCTAACCGCTGCGCAGTTGTTCGAGCCTTCTCCGAACATCGTGGCGCACGCCGCTTCGGTTGCGATGCGGGCATCACGAAAGTTCGCGGTTGAGCTCAATCGCTGCGTCAGAACGTTGTAATAAAGCTGCTCGGCATTTTCCTTGCCCAGCGCATTGATGATGAGCGCTGCCGCGCGGTTCGGGATGCCGTTGTTTTTGTGAACTCCGCAACGGTCGTTTGCGCGGTTGCAAGGCTGGTTCGAGGGAATCTTAAGCGGGCTGTCGTTGGCTCCCGGCTGGCCGAATTGCTCCGGATTGATCATATTGCGGATCGCGATGCGTCCTTTGGCGCGCATCGCCGGCCCCATGACGGCAGCGCCGATGAGCCAATCGTTCGGGCGGAAGTCGACCATCTTTCCGAAGAAATCCGAGTAGGATTCGTTAAGCGCGCCCGACTCGGCTTGATAAATCAGATCGGCTTCGCGGGACGTCACGGCGTGCGTGAGTTCGTGACCCGCGACGTCGCGTCCCATGGTCAGGTCGAGAAAGTTTCGTCCATCGCCGTCGCCGTAGGCGATGATGCCGAATTCATCCGTCCAGAACGCGTTATCCATGTTCCTGCCCATGTGCACCACGCTCACGATCGGCGCATCTTTGCCGTCGAACGAGAGGCGCTTGAAGCGCGTGCGGTAGTAAGCGTGAACGATTCCCGAGTTACGGAAGGCGTTGAGTACTGAAGGATCCATGGCATCGCGTCCCGCGCGGTTGGGCAGCCGGTCTTTCAGCGCCAGCTTGTACCATGCGAGGTTGATCTCGGTCGGAAAGCCGTCTTTATCGACGTGTTGCAAGGCCTCAGGCGTGTTGGCGTCAAGCACCGTGCGCTTGAGCAGCGTGCATGCGCGGTCGGTCTCGACGGCGATCTCGCCGTTGTGCGCGTCCATAAAAACCTGCTGCCCAGGTGTGCGCGCGGTTGTCGCGGTTTTCATGACGTACACGAGTCTCGGAGCGCCGGATGCATCGCGAAGCGTGTCGCGGTAAATGCGCAGCCGCGCCGGCTCGGTGAGCGAAATCTCGTCCTGGTAACGGTCGGCGAGGAGCTTAAGCGCCTGAGATTCGGTGATCGACGGATTGACATCGAGCGCGGCATCAAGCGCGCGACCGGTGACGTCGCTTAAGTTTCCGGCAGGATCGTAATGGAACATGGCCTGATCGCCGATGAGCTCGATTCCCTTGTATTCCTGAGCGTACTTCAGCGTCGTGGAAATCGCGTCAGTTACCGCTTTTTTCGGAACGAAACGGATTGCGTCCCGGTTCGCGGATGAGCGAAGAGCCGCGAATCGGTCGGAGTTCAAAAGAGCGGTGTTGGCCTGATCGACGAGATTCAAGAGTTTGTTTTGGAGTTGGAGAGAGAAGCCCGCAGTATTGGAAACGTCGAAACCCTTCCAGGTGATTTCACGTGCGATGGCGTTGTGCGCGAGAACAGCGAGCGTGCACGCGAGTGTGAGCGCTTGGAATTTCTTCGACTTGCTAACGGCCTTGTCCATATGACCTCATCTTTGATGTAACAGGCAATTGAGCAAGGCCGATGCCAGATTTTTTTGACATCACGCATCCATGAATAGCTTCGTATTTTTTGGAACTTAGGCTTGATTCAGCGCATGCAAAATGGTGCGCTGCGCCTAGAATTATTACCCGCCTCATCGCGTCAAAGCGTGTAAAAATCACAGCACTCTTGAAGTCTTGCGCATGTAAAAAGGACATGAATCGGGACACTAGGGCTGTGGATCGCGTGCGAATTTGAAAATTCCCGGAAGAAGAATGCAGGCCACGACTGCGCTGAATCCGGCCGCGGCAACGAGTGCCACGGGAATTCCCCGCGTCTGGTCGGTCAGGATTTTACCGAGGTAGAGTGTCACGGCGCTTGCCGTCAAGCGTACGCAAAAATCCACGATCGCGAGAAAGGTCGCGCGGTTTTCGTGATCCGAAAACTGGCGATTGAGAAGCGTATTCGTGACGGCGGTGCAGAGTCCGATCGGGATCGCGAAGAAAAAGAAACCGATCAGGCCGACCCGCGAGCGGATCAGGCCCATCGTCGCGAGACAGCCTGGAATCAAGAGAAGGCCCGTCAGTGAAATCCACTTGAGATCCGGGCGCTGGATGATCCGCCGCGAGAAAAACGCGATGAAGCCCGCCGCGAGCGTAAGCAACGCCGCGAGCACTCCGAACATGCGCAGCTCAAGGCCGAGGAACTTGAAATACGGGCCGGGCAGATAGAGGTTCACGAACTGGCGCGACCAGAACCAGATCACGGTGAGCCCCACCGCCCAGCGAAGCCCCGGTGTGGCGAGAATCCGCCTGGCCACTCCCCACGTTTCGGCCCAGCCGTTTTTTTTCGGAGGAGGCGCCATCCTTGTTTCGAGGCCCTCGATTTTTTCCTCGGCCGTTTTGCTGAAGCGAGGTTCTTCCAGGAAGTAAGCGCAGGGGATTCCGAGCGCGGTGAAGGCCGCCGTGGCGAAGATCGGCACGGCGAGTCCGATCTCGGCGAGGTAGCCGCCCAGAAGCGTGCCCAGCGCTCCAAAAAAAAGGAACATGAACTGTCCGAAGGCGTCGAAGCGGTAATATTCCCGCTCGCGGCCCTGGGCGCGGAGGAATTCGAAGAGAAAGGCGCTATGGACGCCGGCGTCGAGCGCAATGGCAAGAGAATAGAGCACTTCGGCGAAAGCGAAGACCGCGAGCGAGTGACCGGTCGCGATGATGAGCGTGCCGATCGTGTAGATCGCGTTCGCGGCGGTGAGCGCCCACTTTCGTCCGACCTTGTCGGCGAAGCGGCCCGCGGGGACGACGAGTCCGAGCGTTCCGATATTGTAGAACATCAGAAGAAGCGAGAACTCGGCGGCGGTGATTCCGCGCGATTGAAGGAAGATATAAAAAATCGGCTGATAGATCAGCAGCCCCGCGCTGACCTGGCGCATGTACAGAAGGATGAGCGTGCGTCGGTGCCGTGTCGACATTGTCCTTAACTTTAGGTCAATTTTCGTCGAAGATCCTGCGCAATGCGAGGTGAAAACGGGTTGGTGGCGATTTTGCCGCGTTTCTCCGGAGCGGCGAGCATGCGGATGACCTCGCCCAGAAGCTTCGCCTTTTCGGTCGCGCGCGAGAAAAGCCCCTTTTTGAATTCGAGGACGCTATCCGCGCCGTTATGTTCGAAAAGCACGCAATTGCCGGCGGAGCGCACTCCGCTTAGCGACGCGTAGGAGATTTTTTTCAAGGAGCGGCCGCCGTCGGATACGATGCTGAACCCCTCGGGACCAAACGAAAGAGTGCTGTCCTCGAAAAATCTCCTGAGCTGGGCCGGCCCGCAGGCGATCTTCAAATTCAGCGTGAGCCAATCACACGCAGGCGAGCGCTGCGCGCTCGGCTGCGAAAGTTTTTCGGGATCCATGGGGGGCGGAGGTGCTGGGTTGGCCGTTGGCACCGGAGCGTCCGCGACAGGGGTGACGGTTATGGATTCAACCGCCCTCCCGCACTGCGGGCAGGTTATCGGTGAAGCCATGCCCTCTGGAATATAGCTATGGCAAGCAGGGCAGCGCATGGGGCGTCTTCGAGTCGGTTGTCTTCAAGGTTTCGGCGAGGACGAGCCGGTAGGCGGGATTAAAGCGCGGGCCGGAGCAGGGGCCGCAGCTCCAGATCCCGCGTCGCTTGCGATAATAGGGGGCGCTGCATTGCGGACAGCGATAGAGATAACGCGCTCGCACGGGTGTCAGGCGGCTGTAGCGGTTGAAGCCGCACTCGCGAAGCTTTGCCCGGAATTCCGGCGTGTGTCCGCAGGGCTGTCCGAGGATGTCGAGCCAGTAATGGATCATCTCGTGCCCGAGCGTGTCGCGGATCTCGTCCCACGCCTGCTCCATCGCGAGATAGCGCGTGCTGATCTGGATGATGCGCTTGGGTTTTTTGAAGTACTGGCCGCCGGTGGTTTTGAGGCGACCCGAAAAACGAAGAATGAGCGGAGCAAGGGTGCCGCTGAAATGTCTTGCGTTCAGTTCCGCGAAGAGATTGTGCAGGCGGCGGTGGTTGTCGGCTTCGTGACTGTCGCTCATGTTTTCACGCTCATTTTTTCAAGAGCTCCAGAAGTTTAGGAAGAAGACCGTCGAAGCCGCCGTTGCTCATGACGAGCAAGACGTCTCCTGAGCGCAGGTCTCCGGCGAGATCTTTGATGCCCGCAGTCGAGGTCGAGAGAAGCTTCGCGCGCTTGCCGCGCGCCTTGAGATCGGCGAGAAGCTCGTCGGAGGAAAACTGCTCCCGCGGATTGATCGCGCTCTGGTCGTAAGGCTTGGCGATGAAGACGAGGTCGGCGGCGTCAAAACTCTCCGCGTAGGCCTGCTGAAAAATGCGCCGGCGCGAAGTGGCGCTGCGTGGCTCGAAGCACGCCACGAGGCGCGCGCAAGGATGCTTCGCGCGGATCGCGGTGAGGGTTTCGCGGACGGCCGTGGGATGGTGGGCGAAATCGTCGATCAGCGTAACGCCAGCGGCCTGGCCGAAGATCTCCTGACGGCGTTTGACTCCTTTATAGGTCGCGAGCGCCGCGATCGATTTTTCGAGATCAAGGCCGCGAGCGGCGCAAAGAGTGAGGCAGCCCAATGCGTTGAGAACGTTATGGTGGCCCGGTGCCGCGAGTTTCACCTTGTGCGTGTCGTTGCCGTAATGCCAGCGAAACGCCGCTCCCTCGGCGGAGAACTCGATATGGGTCGCGCGGCTGTCGACCCCTTCGGCGAATCCGTAGGTGAGAACTTGCGCGTTCGCGCGGTGGGCGATGCGCATCGGCGTCTCGGTTTCGGCGCACGCGATGAAATATCCG
Organism: Deltaproteobacteria bacterium; assembly: GCA_016186905.1. Lineage (GTDB taxonomy): Bacteria > Bdellovibrionota > UBA1018 > UBA1018 > UBA923 > JACPKS01. The sequence goes on along the minus strand of JACPKS010000067.1, from coordinate 8,699 downwards.
GTGGCGGGAACGAGCTGCGCGAGCCTGGTGAACGCGGCGATGACCGAGTTCATGTCGGGATAAATATCCGCGTGGTCGTACTCGACCGAGGTGAGGATCACGTCTTTCGGAAGGTAGTGCGTGAATTTCGCGACCTTGTCGAAAAAGGCGGTGTCGTACTCGTCGCCCTCGATCGCCATGTACTTCGAATCAGTCACGCGGAAGCTTTCGGGAAAATTGCGCGCGACTCCTCCCACGAAAAACGACGGCCGCTCGCCCAGGCATTCGAGCATCCAGGCCATCATGCTCGTGGCGGTGGTCTTGCCGTGCGTGCCGGCGATGACGATGGGGTGCTTGCCCGGAAGAACCATTTTTTCGAGTGCCGCCGGCAGCGACATGTAGGGGATGCCCGTCGCGGTCACGGCTTCCATCTCGGGATTGGTTTTGCGGACGACGTTTCCGACGATGACGAGATCGGGCTTCGCCTTTTCGAGATTGGCGGCGGCAAAGGGCGCGAAAACTTCGATGCCGGCGCCCTTGAGCACGTCGCTCATCGGCGGGTAAATGTTCTGGTCGCTTCCCGTGACGGTCACGCCTTTGCTCCTGAGGAACGCCGCAAAGGGCGCCATGAGCGTGCCGGCGACGCCGAGGACGTGGATGCGTTTGCCCAGGAAGGTTTGTTCAAACGTCGGGTTTCGGTTCACGCGGGATCCTTGAGCGATGCGCAAAAGAGCGACTTTGTGCGCTCAAAACGAGTTTAGCAGCTTATTTCGCAAATCCCAACTCTTCAAGCAGCGAGTCGTGAAAAAGAGAGCGGAAAGACTTGATTTTTTCGTTGGACCGCGTGGGGTGCACCCGGTTCGTAAGAAGGACTACGATCAGGTTTTTCTCGGGATCGACCCAAAGGCTCGTGCCGGTAAAGCCCAGGTGCCCGCGGGTGGCGGGACTGAAATGTCTTCCAGCCGCAGAGGTGCCGTCGCGGGCGATGCCGTCCCATCCGAGCGAGCGCACCGAGCCGGGCATGTGGGTGAACGTGAAGTAGCGCCGCGCGGTCGCGGGTACGATGAGCGTTTTTTCGCCGCGGAACGCCGCGAGCCACAGGAGCGCCGCTTTGAGAACGTCCTGGACGTTTCCGAAGAGGCCGGCGTGCGCGCACACCCCTCCGAGCACGTAGCAGTTGTCGTCGTGAACTTCGCCGCGCAGGATGTGTCCGCGCCAGGGGCAGAGCTCGGTGGGCACGACATCGGGGCTCGTGGGCAGAAACTGCAGGCTCGAAAGCCCCGCGGGGCCCGCGACCCATTCTTGAAAAAGAGCGTCGACCGGCTGGCCCGCGCGGATCTCAAGCGCCCATCCCAGAAGCATCATTCCGAGATCCGAGTAGGTGACTTTCTTTTCGAAGTCGGCGGACGACCAGCTCTTTAAGATTTCCTCTTCGTACGCGACGCGTGCCACCGCGGGAGTCGCGCGCGGGTCGAACTCGCCGCGGTCGCCGGGCGCGTGGAAGCGCTCGTGCAGCGGAAGCCACGACGGAAAGCCCGAGGAGTGGTCGAGCAGGTGCGAGAGCTTTACGCGCGGGTCGGGAAATTTGGGGAAGAACGCCTTGAGCGGCTCGGAGATTTCGAGGACGGCCTTTTCCTCGGCAGCCGCGCACAACGTCGTCGTGCAAAGCACTTTGGTGAGCGAGGCCAGGTCGAAGAGCGAGTCCTGCGCGCAACCTTCGGCACCGAAATAGGCTTCTCCTTTGTTCCAAACGCCGGCGGCGTAGGCCGGAAAAACCTTGTCGACGGCTTGGTGGAGAAGCGAGGCGGTATGCGGGAATTTTTTCTCGAATCTGGTCATTGGCGTCGCGTGTCGCGCGACGCGGGTTCGCACGCGGACTCCAGGAAGCGAAGTTCGGGGGCCGGGCCGTCAGCGCGCAGCTCGACTTCGCAACCAATGGGAAACGTCGCCTGCGGGCGGCCGTGGCCCGCGGGGAAATCATAGGCTACGGGCATCGGACGGCGCGCAAGAAGCGGCGCCAGCGCTTCGCGGATCGCGGCGATCACGTCGGGCGTGTCGTGCCCGAACTCCTGCGCCGGGGGCGGATCGCAGGCAGCCATCTTTCCGAAGACGATCCCATTGACGCGGTCGAGAAGTCCCGCGTGGATCAACTGCGTCAGCATGCGGTCGATTCGATAGGGGCGCTCGCCGGCGTCCTCAAGAAATAAAATCCGGCCGTCGGCCTTGATTTCGTAGGGCGTTCCGATGGACGAGGCGATGAGGCTCAAGCATCCGCCGACGAGCCTGCCGCGCGCCGATCCAGGGAAAAGAATTTTTGAATCCGCGTGCCGAAGCGGCGCAAGCGGCTGGGCGGTGAAAAGGGCGGTGCGAAACGTTTCTGTTTCTATGCGCGCGTTCCGCGCGACTTCCAGGCTCGCGTCCTGCTGCTGGACCGTTTCCTGAAAAACGTGGCTCACGAGCACGGGGCCGTGGAAGGTGATCCATCCCAAATCCTGGAAGAGGCCGTTCAGAAGAATCGTGACGTCGCTGTAGCCCATCACGATCTTGGGGATCAAGTTCTTCGTGGCGCGAAGCCTCTCAAGGAGCGCGGGATAGATGCGCGCGGTGCCGTAGCCGCCTCGGATGGCGAGAAGGGCCGCGGTTTTCGCGTCGGTGAGCCAATGGTACAATTCATCGAGGCGGCGCTGGTCGGAGCCGGCGAAGTAACCGTCGCGCTCAAACGCGGTATCGAGGCAGGCCGTCTTTACGCCGTAAGTTTTTTCGAGCGCCGCGCGGCCGGCTTCGAATTTTTCGCTCCGGAAGGTGAAGCCGGGCGCGAAAAGCGCCACGCGGCTGCCCGCTTTCAAAGGCGCGGGCTTAAGGGGAGATCGATTTGAATTCATTTAGCGGTCAGTATGACACCTTGAAGGGCGTGCTCTCAATGGGTTTCTTTTTTCTTTGGGGTCGTCTCGCGTTCGCGCAGCAAACCGCCAGTCCCGCGGGCGAGGACATGCCCGAGCTGCCTCCGCAGCCGCAGCTCCCGCCGATCCTGCAGAATCCAGCGGCGCGGGAATACGCGCAAAAGATGCTGGCGCTCATGCAGGATCCTAAGTTTCAGGAGCACTCGCTGCGCATCGTGCAGCACCCGCAGATCAAGTGGTTCTACGCGGCCGTCGGCGCCGCGGTCATCCTGCTCATGATCGTGCGCTACCGCGTGCTGGCGGGGATTTCGCGCCTGTGGCTGCGGCTGCTGGTCCGCCTCGTGTTCGCGTTCGCGTTTCCATTGGCGATTCTTGGAGTGGCCTACCTGTTTTTCGGGCCATCGCTCGTTTATATCCTCGAGCGCGCCAAAGAGGCGTTTTTTTAGGGCGCCATCAGGACTTTCCGAACTTGAATTCGATTTCCGGCGGTGTTTTGTCGGATTCATAGACACGGAAAAATTCGCGCTCTTGCAGATCCATGCTTCCCGCGATGATGCTGCCGGGAAACGACTCGATGCGGATATTGAAACGGTTGACGCACTCGTTGTAGTACCCGCGCCGGTCGGCGATTTGGTTATCGAGCGCCGAAATGCGCCCCTGGATCTGCTGGAACGACGCCTGCGCCTTGAGATCGGGATAATTCCCGGCGATCGCGAAGAGCTGCTTGAGCAACGCTTCGAGCGCGCCTTCAAGGCGCCCGGCCTCGGCCGGATTTCCGCGCGCGCCCATGAGTGCTGCGCGGGCCTGAAGAACCTTGCCGATCACGCCGCGCCCGTGGGTCAGGTAGCCCTCGCAGACCTTGAGGAGGTTCGGGATCTCCTCGTGGCGCTGCTTGAGCAGCACGTCGATGTTGGCCCAGGATTTGTCGATGTTGTTTCGAAGCCGGACGAAGCCGTTGTAGATCGCGATGACGTAACCCAAAAATCCAACCGCGACGACGGCCACGACGATCAGTGCTGGAAAGCTCATGGTGAAATCCTCCGCTTTTTGAACTCGTCGCCAGCTTGGGACATTGCCCCAGTTTAATCGCCGTGGGATGGCTGCGCAGTCGGCAAAAGATTCCCGCGTCGCCGCGGTTTATAAAGAAGGCGGGACTTTCCAAACACGAAATGCTGTCGGATCCGGAAAAGAGCTCGGTGAGTCAACAGGGGTTTGCCTCGTGACCGGAAATCTCGCGGACTTTCCTGAGCCGCTCCGGGGCAAGGTTGAGGTGGTATCGGCGGCGGATTACGTCGCATGGCTGGAAAGAGTGAGCGCTGGATAGTATTTAGTGTTTTACCGAAACAACCGAAACAGATACCGACATTCGTCAGGCACTTTTTACCGATGCCGTAGCTTCCCACTGCGCCTCTTCAATAAGGGAAGCTGATCCGCGCGAGGGCCTTGATTTTTAAGAATTTTGGGTTTTCAGTCGATCCGTAAGCAATGGAAAGCTCTGCTCGAATCGGTCTCATCCTGGGTTTCCTCGTGATGGCGGCGGGAGTCCAATCCGCCACCGCAGACCCCATCTTGAGCTCTCCGTGCAATCGTTACTTAAAGCCGCAGTCGAGTGATACGAGCCGCTTTGATCTAGAGTCGTTTGTTCGAGCGAAACGGGAACTCAAAAGCAGGATGCAATCAGGCGAGTTAAGCGCTCTCAAGGGGCATGTGTTTTCGCCGGAAGAAATGCTCGCTCTTTTTGAAGTCCAGAGCGCTGGGAAAGGGTGGGATCTGTTTCAATTTGAAAGATTGCTTTCGGAATCTCCCGAGCTCCACAAAAAAATCGCAAGACTCATGGTGAAGTACGATTTCAACAAGGGCATATCTCGAGACAATGTCGAGCAGCTGATCATCAAGCTCTACTTGCTGTCTAATCCTGGAAATGGTTCGATTGAAGGTCTAATCCGAAGGGGATTCGGCACTGAGCAAAGATCGCTCATCCGCGCCCGCGTGGAATCCGAGCTTGCTGCCCGCGGAATATCAGACGCCTTATTTGAGCTGGGTCTGCTTCGATCGAGTTCGGTCCTTGAAAAATTCCGATCCTGGCGCGCGAAACATTCTGCATGGGAGTCGGCTGGAATCTCCCTTGCTGTTAATACTATTGTTTACTTGAAACTTGGTCCCTACCCGACTGTGCCATCACTGAGCGCCATAAGGTCGAAGCGTCTCACCGAACCTCAAATCACGCGGATCAAAGAGCACGGACTCGAAAAGGCGCTTCCCGAGATCGAAAAGCAATGGGGCCTGGCAGCGGCAGTTACGCTGAGCACTCAAGTGCTTCGGCGCCTCATGTTTTGCGCATATGGAATCATGGCCGGATATTTTGCCATCAATGAACTTCCTACGATGAAATCCTTATTTGGGACTTTCTTGACCACGAAAGGCGAAGTCATCGGGGTCCAGGCCAGAAGCACGGCTGACGAGATTCGAAAACGACAATTTATCTCGTGGCAAGAGGCCTACGAAGACATCAAGGGCTCCGAGCTCGACACGGTGACAAACCCGGCCGACAGGGAGCTTGCTCGCGAGCAGTGGTTCATCTTGAATTCAATTCCAGAGGAACAACTGCGTCTTGGGGATCCTTAAGTCTTACTCTTGATTGCAATTAACGTAGAGCGCAAGGAACCCAAATGCCCCGACCAAACTGAAAGTTCCTTATCCTTATGAAGAAGAAATATACGCATGCCGAAGCCGCAAAAAAAGCGGACGTGGGCAGGACCGTTATCACTGCCACCATGAATGGGGACTTGAGACGGATTTCTACCGACAGGCTCATCGACATCGCGCATAACTTGGGACTTACGGTGCAGTTAAAAGTGGTGCGCGAGGCGAGAAAGTAGGCGAACACCCTGCCGGTCTTTATCTGCCGCCAAACCGGAGGGCCACACTTGTGATCGAGGTCGAAGCCTACCCGGAGCCGAAATCGCTCAACCAGGGCGAGTTGGCGGCCCTTATCAAGCGTTTCGGCAGAACCCCAAGCGCTGACAGTCTCACAGAAAAACCCTGTAATCGATATTGAGAACCTTGGCCAGCCGCTTGGCCATGTTCTTTCCGATGGGGCGTCTACCATGCTCCATGTTGGAAATATCCGATTGTGTGACGCCTAATTTTTCCGCCAGCTCCGCTTGAGTGAGAGTTTCCTTGAGCCGTGCTCCCTGAAGGGTTGCGCCCGCTTCGGTGTATTTATCATGCAGGTCCTTGAATGCTTCCCGCCAAGGAACCGACGTCTCACGGTCCTTCACTTCAAAATCGCTCAGAAGATGAGCGACACCAAGCGCTTTTTCCCTGGGGACGGCAAAGAGCCTGGGCTTTGCCCTTCCAATGCGTACTCTGACCTCTTCAGTATGGAGCTTTTTCGCGCGTTCCGACATAGTACACCTCGATTAATCGAATTTCCGGCCCAATGACTTCCCAACAGGCGGCATAACTAGGGCGGCCATCCTTGATATGGCAGTGATGTTTCATCCCGCCGAGCTTGGAGTAGTTTGGCCAGTTCCCACGAACTGGGCCGACTATTTCAAGTTCCTTCAGCAGAGCCTGCAATTTCAGCTGGATGGTCTCGGGCAAGTCGCGCTTCTGCTTTGTTGCTTTTTTCGAGAGCACGACCGTCCAGCTCATGAGAGCATTATAAGCGACAATGGCATAAAATACAATATGGCAGAGCCATTGGGGGTGTTCGACCAGCGTTCAACCTGGTTTTTGCAGCATGTTGTAATTGAAGGAGTTTTCAAAAGTGGTGCGCGGGGCGAGAAAGTAGGCGAACACCCTGCCGGTCTTTATCTGCCGCCAAACCAGAGGGCCACGCTTGTGATCGAGGCCGAAGCCTACCCGGAACCGAGATCGCTCAACCAGGGCGAATTGGCGGCCCTTATCAAGCGTTTCGGTGGAACCCTAAGAGCCGCCGAACACATCGGCGCGAGCGAGGCGTTTGTGAGACAAAATATCAAACCTAAGTGCTGACGTTGATGGAGATTCCGGTGACTGGCCGAGATTTTCTAAGTTATTGGTAGTAGGTCAGTTTCAAGTCCGCGAAAAAATCATGCTATACTTAAGAAATGCCGCCCCGTAGAGGCTCATCCGTAGCCAAAATTATCGAATTAAGCGTACCGGAGCGAATCCTTGCAGTTGAGGAGATCTGGGACAGTATCACCGCTCGCCCCGACTCGATCCCCGTGACTCGGGAACAGAAAAGGGAACTGGATCAGCGACTCAAGCACTTCGCCTCTGATCCAGATCAAGGCTCCTCGTGGAGCGCCGTCCGTCGCCGCGTTGAGAAGCAGTCTCGGAAGTGACCCGCGCGCTTCTCTTTCGCCCTGAAGCTGAGTCCGACGTCGAAGATGCATTCGGCTGGTACGAGAAACAAAGCCCAGGGCTTGGCAGCCATTTTTTGCTTTGCATGGAAGCGGCCCTCAGCCAAATCAGTGGTGCATCGCCATGTACACCGGGCACTAATCCGCCGGTTTCCTTATGCAGTGTTTTATTTGCTTGAGGACGCGCGGATTGTCGTTATCGCCGTCTTTCACGCTAAGCGCAGCCCAAGACGGTTGAAGCTGCGCAAATAGCGTTCCCCGTTCACCACAATGGCCGTGTGAAAAGCCGGCCGCGCCCGCACTGCGCGCCATCGGCGGAACGAAAGAAAAACGCCGGACAGGTGGGCGGCTTTGCTCAAGCCGCTAGGCAAATCGGGGACATCAGCGAAGGGTTTATTCGCCAAAACATTGAAGAAGCTAATTAATATCTTGCAGGTGTCATATTTATATGACACTCTGTTCAAGAGATGAAACCAGTCCGGTTCCACAAGAAGGTCGAAACAGCGATTGAAGAACTTGATGCCTTCACGAAAGCCGCCCTTGCCGACCAGTTTCAGTTTTTGGCAAGGGGGCAAAGCCTTGGGCCGCCTGTAAGCAGGCCGATGCCGATAGTAGCACACGGTGTGCATGAGCTTCGGCTTAAAGGAAAGGGTGGGCAATACAGGATTTTTTACTACACGAAGTATAAGGACGCGATTTTGGTGTTTCACATGTTCAAGAAAAAGACGCAACAGACACCAGACCATGAAATCGAGGTCGCTAAAAGAAGGCTAGGAGAAATGATATGAAAAATTACGTTGAGGCGAGAAACACGAAAGAATTGTGCAAGGTGCTGGGCCTACCGCAGACCCAAGCCCCTAAAGTCGAGATGCGTGTTGACCTTGCCATCGCAATCAAGGGCGTCATTGTGAAGAAGAAATATACGCATGCCGAAGCCGCAAAAAAAGCGGACGTGGGTAGGACCGTTATCACTGCCATCATGAATGGGGACTTGAGACGGATTTCTACCGACAGGCTCATCGACATCGCGCATAACTTAGGACTTACGGTGCATTTGAGAGTCGCTTAGAGCACGAGTGTTCGACTCTGGTTCGCACATTACCTTTTGGTTCCTTTGAATTCAATAAGTTACAAAGTGGTGCCGAAGGAGAGAATCGACCTGCTACACTCGCTCGCCTCACGCTCGCTCGTTGCGCAGGTCCGCCTGCATTCGCTTAAAAATGCATCACGCATTTTTCGCGGCACGCGAAGCGCTCAAAATATCGCGCTTCCCGCGCCGCCGCTCATTCCGCGTTCGATTCTCTCTGTCGTCTCCCGCCGCCTTTTGCGTCAAAATATTCTGAAGACTTGTGCAGGCCGCTTCGCGGCCACGCTCCGAAAGCTTGCTCGTAAACTCGCGGCGCTTTCTCGCTCATCCGCACTGTGATCAAAACGCGACACCTGTCGCGTTTTGCCACAGTTGCGCTGGTGC
>JACPKS010000073.1 GCA_016186905.1 Deltaproteobacteria bacterium | reverse complement strand
TACTGGAGGCTAAACGAAACTTCGGGAACGTCAGCCAGCGATTCGTCGGGTAATGCGCAAACCGGTACATATACTAACTCGCCAACGCTTGGGCAAACGGGAGCATATTCCTCTGTAGATTCGAACGTGCATTCGGTTTTGTTGAATGGATCAACTCAGTACGTCAGTGTTCCCAATAATCCCATCACGCAGATCTCGGGTCCATTTTCGGTAACTGCTTGGATCAATACGTCTGCCGCCTCGGTGTCTTACGGAGGATATGTCTTTACGTCCGAATCCAGCGCGGGCGCTTCTGGGGCTCACTACCCGGGCATTGAGTTCACGGCAGCCGACAACTCTGGAGGCCCTTCAGGCGGAGGGCTTCGTTGTCGCGTGACCTACGATTGGACAGCAGTCTTGGGAGAGGCACATTCGACTTCCGCCGTAAACGATGGGCAATGGCACATGGTCGGTTGTACTTACGATGGTGCTATGATCCGACTCTACGTCGATGGGATGCCAAACGGCAGTGCAGCCTATGCGGGAGGCATTCAAGCTTTTACTACGGATCCGATCTTCATCGGCAAATACTCCAATGCTTCCAGCTTTTTTTCAGGCTTGGTTCAAGACGTAGCTCTTTTTAACCAAAAACTTTCGGACTCACGAATCTTAGCTCACTACAACGCCGCTCTAAAGAAAAAGACCTGCACCAGCACCAGCACTCTTGCTGACAACGTCTGGCACTTCATTTCAGGAGTGTTCGATTCCACGGGCCCGACGTTAAAACTTTTCGTGGACGGCACGCAGGAGTGCTCGGTCACGAATGCAGGAGCGGCCTATACTGGAAGTACCAATCCGCTTCGTGCCGGACGCGATAGCGGCGCCAGCAACTCGTGGGCGGGGCAGATGGCCGATCTCAGGACTTACGGCTCGGCGCTGACCAATTCGAACGTCAAAACCAACGCCGTGGCGACTTGGGGCAGATTTCCGAATTTCCCGAGAACTGATTCAGCGCTCGTCCTATGGTTGGGAGCCGACTCAGGGGTAACGACGGACACTACCGCAGGGAGCACCACTGTTTCCAGTTGGCAAAACCAATCCGGCACCGGCAGCAACGCGGTTCAAAGCACTAAAGGAAACCAGCCGCTTTACGTCGAGAACGGCCTAAATGGAAAGCCAGTGCTGCGCTTCGATGGCGTGGACGACGCGATCAATAGCGCATCAGCCCCTGGAGGAACGAATCGCTCCATCTTTGTCGTGTCCGCTTCCCGTGACGTTACGAGTTGGGGACCTGTCGTCCTGCAATCTGGAAACGGGGGAATAACTTACGGATGGCAAGCTAATTGGCAGGGCATGATGTTCAATCAATTATACAACGTTGAAAACAATGTTGCCGAAGGCGCCGCCAGTCCGCAAACGTTCTCCAATAATCAGTTCGCCCTTGCTACGGGAATCTGGAACTCGGCTGCAAACGTAAACAAGATTTATATCAACGGCGTATTGAAAGGCTCCGATACCACCGTCCTTAACGGCGCGAGCGGCACGATTTACATCGGCAATCGCGATGGCTTATCTTTCGGCGCGGTCGACATCGCCGAAATCCTGATCTATAACCAAGCGCTTTCCGACTCCGACCGCCAAGCCGTCGAATCCTACCTCAACGCCAAGTACGGGCTGTATTGAGTGGGCGCATGCTTGCGTGACTTCGCCAGCGGAGTGAACCGAAATATTTCAGTCGGCGATTTTCTTTCCGTGGCTTGTACTAAGCCCACCCGACTACACACCGGCATAAATTGCCGCATCGTGAGATTCCTGATAAATAAGGCGGCAATGCCGACCATCCTGATCAAAGACGGTTTTCGCTTTCATTTCTATACAAACGAGCGAAACGAGCCGCCCCACATCCACATCACGGGAAAGGGCGGAGAAATGAAAGTCTGGATTCCGTCACTTGTGGTAGAATTTTCTTACGGCCTCTCCCCCGGAGAGCAGCGCAATGCGATGGGAATTACTCGCCAGAATATAAAGCTTTTTATGGAGAAATGGAATGAGTTCGCCAGCAAGAAAAATTAAAGAATATCCGGCGATCACTGGCGCTTCCGTGAACGGCGACAAAATTACTGCCCAGATGAGCGACGGGAGAGAAGTATCAATTCCGATCGCTTGGTTCCCTCGACTTCTAAATGCGACACCGTCAGAACGCTCAAAATTGGAAATTTCTCCTGGCGGTTATGGAATTCACTGGTCCGAAGTCGATGAAGATATCAGCGTAAAAGCCTTTCTCGATTAGCCCACCCATCGCTAAATCCGCCCGAGCATTCTTTTGTGCAGGTCATAGGCGAATGTTGCGCTAAGCACGTCGGGATGCTTTTTGCCGAGGGCCCATGCTGCCGCACCGTATTTAAGGCCAATATATTGAACGGACAACCGGTTGTTCGCGGCGATGGAACTGATTGGCTGACTTCAACCGGAGCGGGAACCGGCTGGGGGACCGCCACGGCAAGGAACGTTATGGAGTAATACAGATTATTTCCCCTAAGGAGGTATTTTTCGATGAGTGAAAAGAAAAAATTCGGCTGTATAGAGATGAAGCGAAAAATTCAGGCGAAGATTCATGAGAAGACAAAGAATATGACGGCTGATGAGCTGCTTGCTTACTATGATGAAAGGTCAAAGCATAACCCTTTATTCAAGGCGACTCAACGAAGGGCAATCCGCTCCAGGAAAACCCTTAAAAAAGAAGCAGCCTAAACCACTGGCTCTGGAAAGCCTTGCTTTCGCCTGTCTGCCGTTACCATAATCAAAGTAACCGATGCGGACGAAGAACTCGATCGCCCTATTCCTGGCGCCGCTCATATTGGCGATTTTTTCGCCTTCCGCGCATGCTCAAAGCAAGCATGAAGTCTATCTCAACTCCGGCACCATCGCGCGCTCCAGCGGCGACTCCGCGCTGACGTTCTCGCCGGGTTACGGGATGACGCTTTTTTTCCCGTGGCTGCAGGCGGGCGCAAACGTCACGGTCGCGTCGTCGAAATTCTACGATACGGGCACGTTCAATTTCTCCGTGCTTGCCGGACCCACGTTCAACATTGGGGGGCAGATCGAAAACGATTATTTTCTTTCGCCGGGAATCGCGTTCAAAACCGGTTCCGCGTCCGTCGCCGGAACGGCGCGCCAACTTCCGACGGGCGGCGTCAGCAGCACGGCGGACGCGAACGGCAATACCTACACGAACCCCAACGGCGTCGGCTTCGGATTTCTTATCGGAAAACGCTTTCTTATCGCCGGAAAAATCTGTTACCGGCCCAGCGTGGGCGTAGTTTCGACGGGAACGCTTGGCTTTGTCATCAACGCGCTCGCGGGTTCCGTCCACTTCTGAATGAACGCGCGACGTGTCGCCGTTTTCTTGACAGCGCTCGGCCTGCTCGCGGGATGCCTCATTTCGGCGCCAAAACTTCTTCATCCCTTCAGGATGTTCGCCGACTTTCAAGACGCGATCTCGCGTCTGTATGCGCTCGCACAAACGCGCGATCTCACGTTTGAGGAAACCCTCGATCCCCACGCGCGAGGCCTCGTCACCGAAGCCCGCCGCGCGGACCGATATTTCAGGATTGCGCCGTACGACGCTTACACCGAGCAGATCGTCACGGAAGGGGCGCTGCCGAACCTCCCCGCGCGGGACGCCGCGGCCGTGCTGCACGTGATCGGACCGCACGCGGAGCCGGCGGCGTGGGAAAGGCCGCATACGCGCCTCGAACGCTGGGGGCGAATGCTTCTGGCGCTGGCGTGCTGGATCGGCGTGACGGCGTTCATCGCGGAGCTTGCGCTTCCCCTGCGCGTGCTTGCGGGGGCGCTGATCACGGGGTGGGGTCTGTGGGTATTGTCGTTTTTGACCGGCCTCCCGCTCGCCGCACTGTATCCTTTGTGGATTCCTGTTTCGCTGGCCGGTGCTTGTTACCTGCTGTTCGCGCGCTTTCGCGCGCGTGTTTCCGCGCGTGTTTCCTGGCGCGCGCTCGGCGCGCTTGCGCTCTTCCTCGCGTTTTTTCCGGAGATCTGGTCGCCGTTTTTTTTCGCCGATCTTCACGGCCCGGACGCGCGCACGATGTGGTTTTACCGCTACAAATTCGAATTTCTCCACGGTTTTCGGCCGGACCTCATCCGCGAGCACATGGCGGACTGGTCGCAGCGCGATTACCCGTGGTTTCTCGGCGGCGCGGTCGGAATCGCGTCCTGGAAAGACGCCGCGAGTTTCGCGGGCTGGAACGAGAACGCGGCATTCGGTTCGTTGTTCTGGATCGTCCTCGCCACGCTTTCGCTCTGGACTCGACTATTTTCGCGCCGTTCGATGCTTCTGGCGGTCGTCGTTCTCATCCTCGCTTACGGCGCCTGCGGCGGATACGTGACGAATGGATACATGGACGGACTTTGGATTCCGCTCTTCGGTTTTTTTCTTTACGGATATTTCAGCCGCCCAGGCGGCGCCGTATTTTCGCAGGGGGAGCTCTGGCTCGCGTTGGCGGTCGCCGCATCACTGAAATACGAGGCGCTTGCGTGCTTCGCGGTCTTCGCGCTTGTCGAGGCAATTCGGCGGCTTCGCGTATCCCGCGATGTTTTCGCGCGTTTTGTTTTCGGTGAACTTCCGTTCTGGGGCTCGGCTTTCGCGCCGGTGCTGCTCGGTAAATTCACTCTGCGCGCTTACGGAATCTCGGATCAATACGCCGGCGGCGCGAGATTACTGAGCATTTCCGCTTATGACGCGCTTAAACGCTTCGAATCCGCGCATCGATTTATCTTCAAGCGCGTTTTCTTCGAGAACCCCCGTTACGCGGTACCGCTGGTTCTATTGTTAGTGCTTGGATCGGTTCACCGAAAATTCGGCGATGCCGGTCGGATACTGGGCGGGATTTATCTTTTGAGCCTTCCGGCGATCGTCGTGTACACGCTCACGCCGTACGATCAGACCTGGCACCTTGAGACGAGCGCCTTTCGAGTGCTGATGATCTATCCATTTTTCGGAGCGCTGGCTCTCGCCTTTTGTAAGTCGTCAGATGTCTAATTATTAGACAGATAGTGTACATAGATTAATCGATATGATTTATATAAGTAGCTGATTTTGTTATATTCATGCTATTATTGCTCCAGCCAATCCGCTGGCACGGCACTCGCATTATCTAAAGTCGTAACAACCCTGATGACCCAGGCGAGAGCTGGCCCCCTCCCCAACCCCCTACAGCTCTCGCCCCCCCTTTCTCCAAAACAAGAACTTCTTGATGAAATAAGCCAGCCCGTCACGTAAACCTCGCAAGCCTTCACGCGCGATCGACGGATCGCGATTCACGAGTGCTTTACCAAGAACGTACGCAAGGCCATACGCTGCAAACGCCGGAATCCCGAGCGGATTCATGTGCAGGCTGTTGAGCAAACCCTGGTTGCGCATCAGCCAATAGGTGTGGCGCGCCTTTTCCGCGACGCGATTGCCGCCCGCCCCGTCCTGCAGGTGCGTGAGCGCGATTTCCGGCCGGTAGAGCGCGCGATAACCGCGTTCGATGAGCTTGAGCGCGAGATCGGCGCCCTCGAAGTAGGCATTTCCCTTAAACTCCTCGCTGAATCCGCCGATCTCGCGCAGCGCGGAAGTGCGGGCCGAAAAATTGCATTCGTGGATGTGGTCGACAAAGGCGCCGCGGGTTCCGAAAAAATTACCAGAAACGGTTCCGAGAATCCGATTGTACCGGGCGGGGCGGCCGCGCGTTTGCATCTCGCGCTCGCTTAAGCCGTCCTTGGGTTGAATCACGCGGCCCGCGACCGCGGCGACATTCGTATCGAGCGCCGCGAGCGCCTGCTGATGCGCTCCAACGAAGCCGCCGTCGAGCCTCACGTCGTCGTCGACGAAAACGCAGATCGGCGCTTGGGTTTTGAAAATCGCGCGGTTTCTTCCCGCGTGCGATCCGAGCGGCGGCATTTTTTCGTGATGAATCGGAATTTTTCCAAGCGGCGCGCCAAGGCCCGTGAGCGGCGCGTCGTTCTGATCGACGACCCAGACGTCGAAATCGGTGAAATTCTGGCGGCCGAGGTCAACGAGCGTCTGCCGAAGACAGGCGTCTCGTCCGCGCGTGGGAATGATGACGGAAACGGCGGGCATAAAAAAACGGCCGGCAAGCGCGAGCGCGGCAAAACAGCACTGCGTGCTGTTTTGACCGCGACGCGGACGTCCGAGAAAGCGGTGCGAGCATGCGAGCGAGCTTTCGCAGGACAACCGCAAAGCGGTTACTGCGTCGCAAGAACGCTCGCGCTTCGCCGGCCGCTTAAATCAATCCGGAATTACCAAAAACGCTTGTTGCCGAAGATTTCTTTCGTCTTCTTGGGAAACGACCAGCGCGGCTTCTTCGTGGCCGGACGCGCCTTCACCATGATCTCCTCGCCGGTAAAGGGGTTGACGCCCTTGCCGGCCTTGCGGGCCTTCACTTCTTTGCGAACGAGCGCGCCGATCACCGGAAAGCGCACGCGCTCTCCGCCGGCCGCCGCCTTCGCGCCCATCTCGAAGGCTTCTTCGAGACTCTTCTTCAGATCGCCGCGCTTCAAGCGGGGTTCGCCCTTGCGGGTCACTTCGATCGTCTTAACGACACGTCCGTAGATCTCGTCCAAAAGCGAAAATTTCCTCTTAGCCATCTTATCCTCCAGAACCTGTTCGCGCTGGTGCGCGATTGTTGTTAAAAAACTGCTTGAATGGAAAATGTGCTGCGAGACTGGATTTTTGTCAAATGGTTCCATGCGTGTTTTTCGGCAAAAAATGGGGATTTTTTCGATATATCATGTCAAACTCGTCCCGATGCCGCATGGCCTGCGGCGCCAAGAGGCCCGAGCCCATGTCCAAGGAACATCCCAAAGCCAAAAACCTCAGCCTGCACGCTGTCCACCTGCCGCAAAAACCCGCGGGCCGGGGGCCGTTCGCGGTGGAGCTGCTCGAAATCTCCCCGGAAGACGCCATCCTTAACGTCGGTTGTTTCGACGGCGGCCTTGAGTACCACTTTCTTCTGGGAAAAGTCCGCGAATTCCATGGCATCGACATGAATCCCGAAGCCATCGCGCGCGCGCGCGCCTGGAGTTTTGCTCTGCTCGAACGGCCCGATTACTTCCAAATCGCTCCGGCGGAGAATATTCCGTTTCCCGACGCGTATTTCGACAAGGTGCTTTGCCTCGATACGTTCGAGCACGTCCTCGACGAGAATAAAGCCGCCGACGAGATCTTTCGGGTATTGAAGCCCGGAGGAGCGCTGGTGCTCTCGGTGCCGCACGATTTTCTGAATTTTCTCGATCCCGACGAACTGACGCGCGGCGCCCGAAATTTCACGAGAAAATTCATCAGCCACAAGCCGCCTCTGGATCACCCGCGCCATCGCCATTACAGCGAAACGGCGTTGCGCGATTTTTTCAAACACTTCGAGATCGACTACGTGCACCGCTGCGGCACGCCGATCTTCTGGGGCCTCGCGATGCTTTATACCGGCCTCGGTCTTTCCGCCGCGATCGTAAACCCGCTCTCGAAAATCACCGCGCCGCTCGAAAACCTCGAGTACCGCACGCGGCTTCCGACCGGATTCAACATCGTCCTGCGCGCGAGAAAGCCAGCCGGAAAGCCGGCTGAATGAACACGAAGTTCACCGTCTGGCATTACACGCGCCTGAACCTCGCATCCGTCGGCGGAGTCGAACAGCACATCCGCGGGCTCGCGGCAGCGATGACGGTCCTGGGGCATCATGTGCATGTCGGGATTTCGTCTGCTGTTCCGATGCATTCCGCTGAAGAGCACGGCCGCGTGGTTATCCATACTCATGGTGATTCCTGGCCTAGTCCGGCGCTCTTGTTTTCTCGCTTTCGCTCGCCTTCGGCTCGCGTGTATTGGATCCACGTCTGCCACGGAAACGCGCTTGAGCGCGTACTCGCTTGCCGCGAATACGCGAGCTTCAGCGGATGGAAAGGCGTGCTTCGGGATGTTTCATTGCTGAAACTCAGCGACGCGGCGGTGGCGGTCAGCGCGCACGCTCTTGAGGAAACGCGCGGGTATTATTTTTTTCGCGGACCTTCGCGCGTCATCGCCAATGGGGCCGACACTTCGGTGTTTAAGCCGCTTGAGCGCGTGGAATCCGCCCCACGCCTGATTTTTTTGGGAAGGCTC
This sequence comes from Deltaproteobacteria bacterium, assembly GCA_016186905.1. Taxonomy (GTDB): domain Bacteria; phylum Bdellovibrionota; class UBA1018; order UBA1018; family UBA923; genus JACPKS01. The sequence continues at coordinate 16,207 of JACPKS010000073.1, read as the reverse complement.
GAAGACCGCGTGAAAAACGCGCACATGCTGCTGCAGGCCTGCGTGACGGTTCATGCGCGACACCCGGACTTCGAACTTCTTTTGGCGCCTGGAATCGAAACAACGCATCCTTACGTGAAAAATCTTGGAAAGCTTGCTCCGCCTGCGCTCGCTTCGGCGCTCGCGCGCTCGCGCGCGCTCGTGCTTACCTCGCTCTACGAAGGCGATCCGCTCGTGCTGCGCGAAGCGATGGCGATGGGCCTGCCTGTGGTCGCGAGCGACATCGCTGCCGTCCGCGAAACACTCGGAGCGTACGCCGGTGCCGCGCTTTTTAATCCACGCGACGTGGCCTCGCTTGTCGATGCGATCGAGCGCGTATTGTATGGCGCGATTCCAAATCCGACTCCCGCCCCAAGAGGTTGGGATACCGTCGCGCGCGAGTACGTCGGGTTTTACGAAAGCCTATTTTAGCATTCCCGCAGGCGCTCTCGACGATTTCGCGAGTGATCTCGATGAAAGCCATACGGGAAAAATTTCGCCGCATCAATTGGCGCTTTGCTTTAAGGCTGTCCTCGTCGAGCAGTCCCGCATTCAGATCAGGCAACAAGTAGCTGTTCAATGTCGGTATCAAGCGCCGACGAAATGCGCTCGATTGTTTGCAGAGATGGATTTGTTTTTAGAGGAGTTTCAAGCTTGGCATAAGCCTGTTGGCTAATATCAAGACGTTTTGCGACCTCCGCCTGCGATAATCCACGCTTCATCCGAATTTTTCTTAGGCGAACTGCGAACGCCACAGTAAGAGTCACTTCAATTGCGTGAAATTTTCCGTTTTTGTGTTTTACTGGATTTGGAATATTTAGTGCTCGGTCACAGCGAGCGGCAAGCCATCCATCCAAAGCTTCTTTGGCATTTTCCAGTGCTTCATTCAAGGTGCGCCCTTCTGTCAAACATCCTTCAAGTTCAGGAAACTCCACCAGATACGATTTGTCCTTTTGCAGTCTAATTTTCGCCCAATAGCACATCATGATTTCTTTAACCCCGCTTGCTTCAGAATTTTGCTTTCAAGCCCTTTTCCCAATGAGCGGTTGGCATGAACCGGTACTGTCACCGTAACTTGCCCTTTGACAAGGATGTGATGGCTTCCATTGATTCTTACGAGAATCCAGCCATTTTCTTGAAGAAGCCGTACAAGTTGTTTTCCACTCAGTGGCACGGAACCAGTTTACAACTTAAAAGTTGTTTAAGTCAAGAGAGACGTTTATTTCGGTTTCACCGCCGCGCACGAATTTTTTCTAACCCACTGGATTCTTAAATAAAAAAGTGTAGCGCCATCGATAGAGTTGACGCACTGCAAGGGGGGTGTACACTAAAGGGTAGGAACATAGCCTTAAAAAAGGGGGTACGTATGAAGAAAAATATTGCCGTGTTGGTTGTGATGCTTGGAATAGGAATGATGGCGGGAGAATCCGCCCAAGCTGACCGTCCTTTCACATATAAAAACATAGATCAATCTACCGATCATACAAGCATCGCAAGTGCCTCCTGCAAACCAAAACCCAATGTTAGGACAACTGTCAGGTGCAACACCTTTAAAACGAAGGCTTTGTGCGACCAAGTGCCTCAAACTGATTCGTGCGATTGGTTTTGACTGATTTTCCGCACAACGACCGCGCGCTTTAGCAAAGATTTCTAGGCGAGCCAGATATCAAAAACATGAGATTCAAGAAAGAGCAGCCAGAAAGTCACGAATCTCGGCGGCGCGGGCGCGCCAGGAGCGCGTCGAGGCCCAGCGCAAGTTGCGCACGCGGCGGTTGAGTTGCGTCGGCTCGTCTTCCATGAGTGCTGCGGCGATCGATTGCAGCGCGCGCGGAGCGCCTGCAATCCATTCCGCCGAGGAAATCTGATGCGCGCCGCTTTGATCGATCCCAAGCGGTGAAGTGAACCGGCCGGTCGTGGTCCAAACGTTCGCACCACACGACATCGCCGACAGGAAGGATGATCGCCGCTCCGAAAGCCCGGCGTCGTAAGCGAGCACCACGAGATCGGCCGCGAGAAGCATCGAGGCAAACAGCGCGTCGGCTGGAGAATCGATAAACGAGATCTTGTCGCCGAAAGACCCGCGGAGTTCGGCAATCGCCTTTTTCGCGAAAAGCGCGTCTTTTTTCTTCGGCCCTTTTCCGCCCATAACGATCAGCCGCGTACCCGCCGGCAGAATGCCGGCAAGCTTTCCGAGTTGATCGACTCCTTTTCCGGGAGTGACGAGCCCCGGATGCAAAAGCCACTTCTCGTCCGATTTCAGCCCGGCTTCTTGAAGCGCCGGCATCGAAAGCAAGGCGCTTCTCGCCCCGGCGCGCCGCACCCCGGTTTTTTGCGCCGAGGGCTTATCCAGCAGATCCTCAAAAAAAAGGGTCGGGCCGAGACGCAACCGCAGAATTTTCCCGGCAAAGCCCTTCACGCCTTCAAGGTCGGCCTCGGAATTCACGATTGCCGCGTTAGAGAGCCTCAAAATGATTTTCTGCCTGATCTTCCAGTGAAACGGGGCTTCAGAAAATTCATGCACGATCGAAACGAATCGCGCCCGCGGAAACGCGGCACGAAGTTTCACCGCGCTTACAAGGACGTTCCACGGCCGCCTGCGATCATGCCGGGAAGGCGCGTGAAAAAAAATCACGTCAGGACACATGGCGCGATCGACGATCGGATAGCGATCGCGCGCATCCGGCTCGAGCACATCCACGCGCGCGAACACCGAGCGCATCGCTTCCGCTTCGGCGCGCGCGAAGGCACCGATCGAGCAGACGCGGTCGCGCCGCGAGCCGACGGCGACCAGAAGCCGAAGCGGAAGTTTTTCCGGATGATGCTTTTCCGCGCTCATTCAAAGATCTCATTCAAAGATAATGCCGCAGGTTTTCGCGGTAGAATGCGACTGTGCGTTTGAGGCCCTCCTCAAACGCAGTCTCGGGTTTCCAGCCGAGAATTTCCCCGGCCAGCGCGCTGTCCGCGATAAAGTCTCCGGTCTCAATGGCCGCGCGCTCGGGCGGCCAGGGCACGAACTCGAGCTTCGACCCAACGCACTCCACGATCCGGCGCGCGCAATCGGCGAATTTCATCCCCTGGCCTGATCCGACATTGAAAACAGCGTACGGGATTTTCTCGCCCGCAAGCCGCGCCCGCGGATACGCCCGCGGCGACGTCGCCAGCGCCGCGACGAATTCCCCGGCGCGCAGAAACGCGTCCACCGCGTCGTCGATATAAAGATAATCGCGAAGCTGCTCGCCGGTTCCGAAAACGCGAATCGGTTTTCCTTGCAAGGCCTGGCCGAGAAACCAATTCAGGATGCCGTACTTCCCGCTCTTCATCTGGTGGTACGGCCCGAAACTGTTCGTCAGGCGCAGCGACACGAACGGCACGCGATACGCGCGCGCATAAACCGCGCCGTACAATTCGGCGGCGTGTTTGTTCACGCCGTAAACGTCGACGGGATTGGGAAGCGTCGACTCGGTTGCCGGCATTTCAAGCGGCGCGCCGACGATCGCGCGCGTTCCGGCGTAGGCGACGGAAGGCTTGAGCGGCGACGCACGCGCTCCCTCAAGAACCGAGAGCGTCCCGCGGCAGTTATAGTCGAGATCAAGCCACGGATCGATCATGCTGTCGACGTGCGAGCACTGCGCGGCGGCGTGAAACACCGTCTCCGCGCCGGCACAGAGCTTAGCCACCAGCCCGCGATCGGTGATATCGCCCCGAACGAGGCGAAGCTTGTTCGCGATCCCGGTGAAGTTAAAGACGTTGGCGCCGTAATCCGGATGAAAATTATCGATCACCGTGACGTCCGCGCCGGCTTCCACAAGCGCGCGCGCGAGGTTGCTTCCGACAAAGCCGGCGCCCCCGGTGATTAGGGCCTTGCGGCCCTTGAAAAATGAGCGTTTCATAATGTTTGACCCATGCGTTCCAGCGCCCGTCCTAAAATCATTCTCGTCAAACTCGCGGGAATCGGCGATGTCGCGATGGCTTGCCGCGCGTTGAACGATTTTCTCTCGGAACGATCCGCGCCGATCGATCTTCACTGGATCATCGACGCCAACCTGATTTCTTTAGCACAAGAATTACTCAACCTGCCCGCCGATGTCACCCTGAAGTTCCACGCGGTCGACACAAAACGGCTTTTTCAGGGAACCGCGCTGGAAAAGGCGTTTCAAACGGCGAGAATGGCCGCGGCAGCCGCGCGGGTGCGGCCCGGACGCGTCGTGCTGCTCCATCGCGACTGGAGATACCGCGCGCTCTTGCGGCCCGTTTTTCCAGGAAAAATCATCTCACTCGCGCGCGATCCGATCAATGAGGTCTTCGCCTACCGGGCCGCGCTCGAAAAACTGGGCGCGGGCTTGAATTTTGAGCCGCGCGCGAAGAAAAATCCGAAAGCCACAACCGGAAGAGCGGCGACGGGACGAATCGGAATTCTCGTCGGCGGCGCGAAAAGCACGAAACTCGTCTACCGGGAAAAGCGCTGGCCGTGGCTTGCCGAACTTCTCGCGCTGATATTGAAAGACTCGCGGAAAACCGCCGTGCTCTACGGCGGCGCGGAAGACGCCGAAACCGCCGACGCGCTCATCCGCGGAGCAACGGAACGGAAATTGAACGCAAGTCGAATCGAAAACCTCACGGGAAAGCTCAAGCTCCACGAACTTCCCGAGTCGCTCGCCGCCTTGGATGCCTTTATCTCGATCGATTCGGGACTCATCCACATCGCGGCCACGGTCATGACCCGCGAAGGGCAGAAAGTTCTTGGACTCTACGGCCCGACCGATCCCGTCGTCTGGGGCCCCACCGCCTCGGGGGAGGCCGAGGTTCGGCTCTTCTCTCGATCCGTCCCCTGCTCCCCCTGTTACCGCAACGACGGCCGCTTTCGGCCCTGCCTCTATTCCGGAGAAATGTTCCAGCACTGCATGAAGGAAATCACGCCTGAAGAAGTGGTCAAGGCCGCGCTCGAAGGCTAGACGACTCGCGCGCCGTCCGCGGTCTCGCCCTCGCCGCGCGAAGGCCGCAGGCCCGGACCGAAACATTCCTCGCGTATTTTTTTCCAGTCGATCCCGAATTTTTTGATCTTTTCGGTGAGCGAGACCTTGTTCAGGCCGATGCTCCGGCTCGTGAGATTGATCTGCCCGCGGCAGATGCGCAGCGCCTGTTCGAGATACGTCTTCTCGAACACGTCTTTGCATTCGTGGTAATCCATCGTCAGCGGAAACTCGACGAAGCTCACGGCCCGCGGCTCGAGCGCTTCGGCGACGCGGATCACTCCCGGTCGCGGCTCAAAACCCCCTTCCGCCGCCGTCATCATCGCCTGGCCCGCGCGCCGCCCGGCAAGGGTTCCGCGCTTGGTTTCGGCTCCTTCGGCCGCTTTCGCGCCAGCGGAAAGATATTTCGGCAACGACGCCGCCTGAAGAACGTTCGTTTTCTCGACGGCAACGCCGTACTCGATCGCATTCTCAAGCTCGCGGATGTTTCCGGGCCACATATAAGAGCAAAACGCGCGCTCCACCTCGGGAGAAAATCCAAGGATGTTTTTCCCAAGCGCCTTTTTTCTTTCCTCGAAAAATTTTTTCGCGAACCGCTGGATTGCCCGCGCGTTGCCCCCGAGATCGGGAAGACGCACGTGAAACACGTTCAGGCGGTGATAAAGATCGGCGCGAAACTCACCGGCCTTCACGCACGCCTCAAGATCTTTGTTCGTCGCCACGATGATGCGAACGTCGATGTCGACTTCGCGGTTCGAGCCGACCGGGGTCACCTTCTTGTACTGGATGAAATCGAGGAGCTTCGTCTGCAGACGCGGCGTGAGCTCGCCGATTTCGTCGAGAAAAACGGTGCCGCCGTCGCACGCCTCAAGCCTCCCGACCCTGCGGAAATCAGCTCCGGTGAACGCGCCCTTTTCGTGCCCGAAGAGCTCGGACTCGATGAGATTCTCGCTCAACGTCGCGAGATTCACCTTCGCCCATCGGCCCGCGCAGCGCTTCGCGCTCGCCTTGTGCAAAACATGCGCGAGATGCGACTTCCCGGTGCCCGTGCATCCCGTGATGAGCAGGGTCGAATCCGCTTCGTTCGAAGCGCGAAGCACGCTTAGCGTATCGGAATCGAGATGAGACAGTTGCAGATCCAGCATAAGTTCCTCCTTTGAAGAGTCCGTGTGGTGGCCCGGGAGAGAGCAAGAGCCGTGCCGCCCGGCGCGCAAGGAATTTCAAGGCATTGGCCGCGCAGCCAAGTGTTCGCCATCCGCGAATCCGGAACGGGTGTCCGGTATCTCGGACTGCGTCCGGTTTTCCGAACACAGGATTCGAATCAGTCTACGACAAACTTTGGATTTGGTGCGCGCCGAGCTTGGCGTAAAGATGGCTGCGGCTCATGCCGATGCCCTTGGACATGCGGGCGATGTTGCCCTCGTAGCGCCGATAAAGACCGCGCAGAAGATCCCCTTCGACCTGATGAAGATACTGATAAAAACTCATCCCTTCCCGAAAGGAATCGACGCTGTTTTCACAACTGTTTTCAGTCGCGGGGAATATTCCGCGAAAACCCGCGTCGCGGATCTTTTCGGGCAGGTCGCCGATCTCGATGCGTTCGCGCCCGGTCACCATCGTGCAAAGATTGGCGATGAGATTCGAGAGCTCGCGAACATTGCCCGGCCAGTCGTACCGGAGCAGCAGTTCCATGGCGTCAGGCTCGAATGCGCCCGGCGAATGCTCGCCGCGAAATTTCGAGAAAAAGTAATCGACGAGAGCGGGAACGTCTTCGCGCCGCTCGCGCAGGGGAGGAATCCGCAACGTGATCACGTTAAGCCGCTGAAATAGGTCGTCGAGAAAAAGTCCCTGAGCGCGCAGTTTCTCGAGATCGCGGTTCGTGGCGCAAATCACGCGGAAATCGAGCGGAATCGCGCGAGCGGATCCCACGCGAACGACTTCCTGCTCCTGGATGACGCGCAGGAGTTTCGATTGAATCTCGCGCGGCATGTTCGCGATCTCGTCGAAGAAGATCGTGCCGCCGTCGGCCTCCTCGAAAAGCCCTTTTGACTGCGATGTGGCCCCCGTGAACGCGCCTTTTTCGTGCCCGAACAGAATGCTCTCGGCCATCGTGCTCGTGATCGCGGCGCTGTCGACGGCGACGAAGGGGCGGTCGCCGGCCGTGCCGACGTGACGCGCGACAAGCTCCTTTCCGCTGCCGGTTTCAGCCACGACGACCACGTTAGCGCGGCTGGCGCGAACCTTCTCGATGTCTTCCTGGAGCTTTCGCATCGCCAGCGAGCCGCCGACGATGCGCGCCGCTTCGAGGCTTCGCCGGCGAGCTCTCAGAAGATGCTGATTCTCATTGAGCGTCACGCGGCGGCCCAGGGTGGATTCGACCGTGATCAGAAGCTGCTCGCTGACGTACTCCTTGATAAGATAGGCCGTCGCGCCCAGGCGGATCGCGCGGCTGGCAGCCTCGATGTCGGCGCACGAACTTACCATGACGACGTCAACGTCAGGATCGGCGCCTTTAAATACGGGAATGAGCTCAAGGCCTTCCTCGCGGCGCGAGAGATTGAGGTCCAGAAGCACGAGGTCGGGCCGGTGCTTGGCAAAAAGAACTTTCGCCTCATCGGATGAATAGGCGCTCGCGCAATCGTACCGTTCGCGCAGCATGGACTTCGTCGCGATGTGCGCGCCAGGGTCGTCGTCGACGATGAGAATGCGTTTGCGCCTGGGTTTGGCCGTCATTCCACCTTCTCCATCGCCCTAATCAGATCCGTGACGTCGTCGCCGGAATTTTCCTTGAGGTCGCGATAGGACGACATGAAGTCGTCCGGGTATCTTTCGGCCAGCCGCGCGGCATTCGAAAGGCAGAGCGCCTTCACCGATGGCGCGGTGGCACCCGCCTCGGCGGAGGCGCAGCCGGAAAGTTCTTTGAACAGCGCAGCCGCCTTCTCGCGCGATTTCAGCGCCAGCTCCATGCGCTTACCCATATTGCGCGCGAACTGAAGCATCGACGGCGGCGTGGAGTGCGGATCGGACTCGACCTCGTCGCGGATCACGTCGAGCTCAGGCGGTTCGATCGCGCCGGTCGTTTCCTGGCGCCCCTGACGGTTCGACTTGGCGCCTTCTTTCGAATCCGGATTTTCGTCTTCATCGGAAGCGACGGAGCCCGCAAGGTTCGCGGAGGAATCGTCTCGATTGCCGGCGGCGTCCGTCTTCGACGAAGAAGTGTCGGACCGGAATGGCCGCGGCGCGGACACAGGAACGTAAGTCGTGAGAAAATAGATCAGGCCGGCTGCGACCAACAAACCCGCGACGATAAGCGGTCCGGTTCTTTTACGCATCGGCCCGATCCTTGATCAACAACCCCGTCGATCGCTCTTTTACCTGACTCTGGTAATCCCGTTTTTATGCGGAGACGCCGCTCTTTTCTGCTTGAACGCGGCAAGCTTGGCGCGCAGCAGATCCGTGTCGATCACGCCCGAGCTGCTCATGTCGGGAAGACCCGCTTTTCCGCTCATGAAATCCTTAATCACGAGAATTCGGCTCAACGAATCGAACGCCGCCATTTTCGCGATTGCAAGCGTTTCTTCGTCGCAGTTCAGGCAGGTCTTCTCGCTCGACAACGCGTTTTCGTACATCGCGCCGACCGCGTACGCGCCCCACATATGGTCGTCACACGCCGCAAGCCCGTGCATCGCATGTTTCGCGGGACACGTCACGTGCATGTGACCGCAGGTTCTTTTTTCCGGAAGTTCGCCCTGTTTCAACCGCGCGATATCGGCTTTGGTCAATCCGCCGGTACAATCGGAGTGCCGCGCCTCATGCACCAATGTTCCCGTGCGAGCCACCAGCTCGAACTTAGGATTGGTATAACCTTCGCCAAGCTGCACGATGCCGATGCGCGAGGAATCGAGCGGGATCATCGCATCTCCGAACGTGAACCTGATTTCATGTGGACGGTTTGCCTCGCGCTCGAGCCAAAGAACCATCCCGATGTTCGTTGCCATCGTAAAGGCTTCGGCCGGTTTGCTCGCGCCCGATTCGTCGCCAAGCGACTTATAGATCGTGCCCATGCGCAGCCGCGCTTCGAGATCAGCGGACTGGGGAATGATGTAGTTGATCCTTGCGTCCAGGAAGTCGATCACGTTCGAGGCCGAGGTCCCGCCGAAGACGTGCGCGAAATAGCTCTTGGGTAAAAACTGAAGCTTGAACCTCGTCATCGCATTGATGTCGCCGATGACCATCTGTTTTTCGGAATAGGTCAGGGCCGGGTCGAACTTGATCGAGATCGCGGCACTGAGCACCTCTGGCGGCGCTTGAGCGTAATCGCAGGCCGTAAGCATCGCGCTGAGCGCTGATATTCCAAGAACACCTAAAAGGGCTGCGGAGGATTTTTTCATGACGTCCCTTCCCCGTGAAAAGTTACTAATGCATTGCGTAATAGCAACCGCCCGCCCATTTTGCAACGCAAAAATGACGTGGTGCATGATTTTTACATTACACAATGATTCTAGATGGATATATAATTTTTTGCCCCTCCGCATCCTGCTCCGGGGCCCTTTTGGGCTTACGCGCAAATTTGCTCCTGCAAATTTGTCCCACTGAAGTTCTGAAGACACACCTCCGATGAGTTCGATGTCATCGATGAAGTGCCACGGAGGGAATCATGTCTGAGACTAGAAAAATCCGACGCAAACTTTTCCCGATCGCGAAAAAAACGGGTGCGGTCGCTAGCGCCCACGATCAGGAACGCAGCGCGGAGGTGCTTTTTCAGCGCCTCTGTCACAAGTGGTACGCCTTCAGCGTCGTCAACGACGACTGCCTGATGGCTGAAGTTTCGGAAGAAGAGATTCACAAGCGCGCGCACAAGCTGCCGAAAAACGCGGCGTAATTTTCTTGAAATGCCGTTTCGCTCACAACCACAAAAGAAGCCGGCGGGGGGGTTGACCCCGTCTGCGTCGCCGGAGGCAAAACCAGCCTCCGGCACGCGGGCTTCGACGAAAACCGGCATGGACTCGCGAACGGCCAAACAGCTCATCGAGCTCACCAAACAGAAAATCGCGAAGAAATTTCTCGACGATCCGCGCGCCGCGCAAAAAGCGGCCTTCATTCTCACGGAATGGCTAAAAAAGGACATCCACGGAAAAAAAACCTCCTCGCGTTAGTCGCGTGCAGCCTGCTCGCGAGCCTTGACGCAAGGGCATGGGGCGAGCTTGGCCACCGGCTGACCGCCGAGCATGGCGCCAGACTTGCCGGCCCCGAAGCCCTCGCGGGCTGTCATCTCAATGAGACCGAGCTCGTCGCGCACGTCAATGACCCTGACTCCAAATGGAGAAACCAGAGAATTCTGCACCCGCACGAGGCGCGGGCCCACTTCTTTCACGTCGACCGTCAGCCCAAAGACTGGCGGACGCGAAGCGACGCCGCCGACTTGAAACAAGGCTTTCTCGTGTACCGCATCGTGGATTGGGCGGCGGAGGCCAAGAAACTTCGCGCCGCCGGAAAATGGGATGCGCTCAAAGAACGTCTTTACGGGATCGCCCACTATCTCGGCGATCTCTCTCAGCCGCTCCACGTCCATCACGATTACGACGGCGACGAGGCGGGTGTCGCCGGCGTGCACTCGCAATTCGAGACCAAGATGCTCAATCGCTTCGAGAACCGCGTTCGCACGCAGCTCGACGCGAAGCTCGCGCTCGAAAAAATTCCCGCGCTTTGGAGCGGGCTATCCGTGAAGGAGCTGGTTTTCAACGTGGGCGAGCAGAGTCACGCGAAGGCGGCCCCGCTGCTTGAACGCTCGCGATCGGCACTCGCATCGCGGAAACCTTCGAAGAAAAATCCGCGCGCGCGTGAACGGGCTCCGCGTTTCGTGAAGCAGAAGCTCTGGGAGGCGACTGGCGAAACCGCCGTCAACCAGCTTGCCCTTGGCGCGAGGATGATCGGTCACGTCTTGCGTCTGGTCTGTCGCTGACTTTTCTCGCGCGCGAGCGGATGCGCGCGGTCGTATTCCTCGCAAAGCGTTTTGATGTCGAGATGGGTGTAACGCTGCGTGGTCGAAAGGCTCGCGTGACCCAAAAGCTCTTGAATGGCGCGCAGGTTCGCCCCGTTGGCGAGAAGATGCGTGGCGAAGGAATGACGAAGGGTGTGCGGCGTCGCATGCACTGGATTCCCATCTGAAGGGCTTTTTTCCGAACGAGATTCTGGATCGCGCGCGTGGACATGCGCGGCCCGCGCGAACTTCGAAAGACGGCCGGACACGCCGCCGGCGGCGACGCCTCTTTGAGTTCCCAAAGGATATTTTTCGTTTCATTCAAGACGGGGATGACGCGATCTTTTCCGCCTTTGCCGGAGCGAACCATAAGCCGGGAAGACGACCAATGAATGTCGCTCCAGTCGAGATTCGAGACTTCCGAAACGCGCAGGCCACAGGTGTAAAGAACGTCGAGCAGAGCGCGATCGCGCGCCGAGAGCGGGATTCTCGCGGTGCCGCCGGCCAGAAGCGCTGCCTGCTCTTCACTCAAAACCACGGGAAGTTTCCTGCGCGCCCTCGGGGTGGGAACCGATTTGCTGACGTCTTTCTCGACGACGCCAGTCTCGGTCAAAAAGCCGAGAAACGTCCTCAACGCGGCAAGCTTGCGCTGAATCGACGCGGCTGAGAGCGCGCGGCGGCCGCTCATCCGTGCCTCGAGACTTGCCCGGATGTGTCCGGTTCGAATCTCCGAGGCAGACCCCAATCCCTGGGCGACGAATCCAGAGTCCCACTGCGCGAGATCCGAGAGATAGTTTCGGACGGTGTGGCCGGACGCGCCCGCTTCCACCCGCAGATAACGCTCAAACGCCGTGAAATGTCCGCTCAACGGGCTGCCCATAAGGCAATTGTATGGCCTTCGCGCCTGCGGTAGAAGGGGCACCATGCTTCAAACCGCGCAGGACAGGTCCGATTTTGCCCAATCCACCGGCAACGCCGTCGTCAACATCGTCGGCGGCGGACTTGCGGGCTCGGAGGCCGCCTACCAGCTCGCGGTGCGCGGAATTAGCGTGCGCCTTTTCGAGATGCGGCCGCTCAAGATGACTCCGGCGCACAAGACCGGAAATCTCGCCGAGCTCGTCTGCAGCAACACGTTCAAATCGACCGCGCCGAACTCGGCTCCTGGAATTTTCAAGACGGAGCTCAAGGAGCTCGGAAGCCTTCTCGTGCATGCCGCGCCCGCGGCGCAGGTTCCGGCCGGAAAAGCGCTCGCGGTGGACCGCGAGGTTTTCTCGCGCGAAGTGGAGCGCGCGCTGCTCGCGACCGGAAACGTCGAACGCGTGAACGCGCAGATCGAATCGATCGAGACGCTTCCCGAAGCGTACGCGACGATTATCGCGACCGGCCCGCTCACTCAAGGCGGGCTGGCCTCGTTCATGCAATCGCTCTCGGGCGGCCACGGCCTTTACTTCTATGATGCCATCGCGCCCGTCGTCGATGCCTCGAGCATCGACCGCGGCATCGCCTTCGCGGCGTCGCGGTACGGAAAAGGCGGCGACGATTATCTGAACTGCCCGATGAGCGCCGCGGAGTACGACCGCTTCTACGACGCGCTGATGAGCGCCGAGAAAATGGAGTTTCAGGATTTCGAGGAAGCGCGGTACTTCCAAGGCTGCCAGCCGATCGAAGCGATCGCCGAGACCGGACGCGATTCGCCGCGGTTCGGGCCGATGAAACCCGTGGGTTTGATCGACCCGCGCACGGGAAAACATCCGCACGCCGTCGTTCAGCTGCGCATCGATAATCTTTCGCGCACCGCCTACAATCTCGTGGGCTTTCAGACGAAGCTCAAGTATCCCGAGCAGAAGCGCGTCTTCAGCCTTATTCCCGGACTGCGGAACGTCGAGTTCCTGCGCCTGGGCTCGATGCATCGGAATACTTACGTTTGCTCGCCGCTCATGCTCGAGAAAAACTTCGCGCTCAAGTCGCGGCCTGACACGCGCCTTGCCGGACAAATCACTGGCGTCGAGGGTTACACCGAGTCTTCGGCGATCGGGTTGATGTCGGCGATGGCAATCTGGTGCGAGCTAACGGGTCGGACGTGGGCGCTTCCGCCGCGCGCGTCGGTTCTAGGTTCGCTCTGCCACTACCTTTTTCATTCCGCACCGGAATCTTTTCAGCCCGTAAACGTCAACTTCGGGCTTTTTGATCCGTCTCTTTTTGAAATGCCCGCGCGCCGCATGGGAAAATCCGACGCCCGCCTCGAAATGGGAAAGCAGTCGGTGCGCAACATCGTCAAGTGGCGCGACGAGACCGGCTGGATGCCGAGGCCATGGAATCCCCGCTGATCGGCCCCTTTCTCATCGTTCTTTGCAGTTTTCTCTGGGCTTCCGATACGCTTTTCCGCTTGCCGCTGCTCGCTCATGCCGACGCGCTCACGATCGTTCTGATCGAACACGCCGTCGCCACCATGGTCATGCTTCCCGTTCTCTTCGCGAGAGCGCCGCGGTTTCGCGTGCTTCGTCCCCAGGATTGGACTTCGATCGCGTTCATCGGCGTCATGGGCTCAGCCGTCGCGACGCTCTGCCTGACGGCGTCTTACCATTACATCAATCCATCGGTGGCGATTCTGCTGCAGAAGCTGCAACCGCTCGTCTCGATCACCGGCGCGCGCGTATTCCTGGGCGAAAGGCCGCGCGGGCGCGTATACGTCTGGGGCCTTGCCGCCCTTGCGGGAGCGATGCTTCTTTCAGCCCCCGAACTCGCGCAAGCCGAGTTCGGCTTCAAGGCAAGGGGACTTCTGCTGGCACTCGTCGCGATCGTATCGTGGGGGCTCAGCACGGTGTTCGGCCGTTACGCCTCGCAACGGAACGACTTCGCGGTTCTGGCCTTTCTTCGCTTCGTTTTCGGTTTCGCGGCGCTGGGCGTTTATGCCGCGGCTTCAGGGAACATTCCAAAAGCATCGGCCGCTCTCTTTCATGCCGGGGCCTCTACGCTCTCTTCCCTCGCCTATATCGCCCTTGTTTCAGGAGTGTTTGCGATGAACCTCTATTACGCGGGGCTTAGACGCACGCCAGCGACCGTCGCGTCCATCGCGGAATTGTCTTTTCCGCTCGCTGCCGTCATACTGAACTGGGTTTTTCTGGATCAACGGCTTACGGCGCTACAGCTTGCGGGCGGCTGCCTGCTCGTGTTTTCTGTTTTTGCCGTCGCTGGAAATAAGCCCAAAGGCGAATAAAGAGACGAATAAGAGGAGATACCATGTCACGCGCAACTGCCATTCTCGTCGGGCTGGTCGGAGCGGCGATGCTCGCCGTGCTCTGGTTCATTTCCACGAACAACTCTCTTATCCGCAAGGATGAGGCCGTGAAATCCGCGTGGGCGCAGGTCGAAAACGTCTACCAGCGGCGGCTCGATCTCATCCCCAATCTCGTAAGCACCGTCAAAGGCTACGCCGCGCACGAAAAATCGACGCTCAATGAAGTCGTCGAGGCGAGAAACCAGGCCACGAAGATCGACTTGAAAGGCGCGGCGGAAGACCCGGAAAAACTCAGGCAGCTCCAAAAATCGCAAGACGCGCTCTCGGGCGCTCTCTCGAAGCTCATGGTGGTCGTCGAGCGCTATCCCGATCTCAAGGCGAACGAGAATTTTCGGGACCTTCAAGCTCAGCTCGAGGGCACCGAAAACCGCATCTCCGTCGAGCGGCGCCGTTTCAACGAAATCGCGCAAGATTACAACGCGAGCATTCGCACGTTTCCGGCAAGCTTTGTCGCGAATTCCCGCGGCTTCGCTCCGAAGGCGTATTTCGAAGCCCAAGCCGGCGCCGCGACCGCGCCGAAGGTTCAGTTCTAAGGATACTCCGCTTGCTTCGCGCTATTGCCCTTGGATGTGCTCTTTCATTTGCCGCGCCGGCGGCGCGCGCGCAGGAAGACGCGTTTCAGCTCCCCCCGAAGCCCGCCGCGCGCGTCAACGACTACGCGCATGTTCTCAGCAACCGCGCGCTTGCCGGTCTCGAAGACCGGTACGCGAAATTCGCGGCGACGACCGGCCACCAGGCATTCGTCGCGATTTTTCCGGATATCGGCGGACAACCCGTCGAAAACGTCGCGACGGCGCTCTTCAAGCTTTGGGGCGTCGGCGATGCGAAGAAACACGACGGCATTCTGCTCGTCCTTGGGCTTAAGGAGCGCGCCGTACGCATCGAAGTCGGTTACGGATTGGAAGACCGCATTCCCGACGCGCGCGCTTCACGAATCATAAGGGAAGAACTTTTTCCGCATTTGAAAGACGCGCGGTACGCGGTAGCCGTATTCGTGTTCGTGCGGCGACTCGAAGACATCTTCTCGGCGCGCCCGCAAGGCGCGCTTCCTCGGTATCAAGTGACGAGTTCCGGAAAATTGCCGCCGTGGGCGATCCTGCTGTTTGTTTTCGCGGTGCTTGTTCCCATTCTTAGAAATCTCTCTCGCGCGCGAACGCTTGGCAGCGGCGGAGTGACCACGCGCAGCGGTTTTTCCGGAATTTGGTTCGGCGGCGGCGGTCGAGGATTCGGCGGGGGCGGAGGCGGGCTTTCCGGCGGAGGTGGCGCAAGTGGGCGCTGGTAAATTTCTGAACACGGACGAAGAACAAAGAATCGTCGACGAGATCCGCCACATCGAAATCAAGACCACTGGCGAGATCCACGTACACCTTGCCGCGCGCGAGTCTCGAAAAGGCGTGCTCGCCGACGCGCGCCGGACCTTCGTCAAGCTCGGCATGGACCGCGCGCGCGAACGCAACGGCGTACTGATCTACATCGCGCTGAAATCGCGCGCGGTCGCTTGCTGCGGTGACGCCGGTATTACCGAAAAGCACGCGCCCTCCGTTTTCTGGACCCAGGTCGTAAATGGCATGACCGCGACTTTTGCCAAGGGCGACTATTTTATCGGAGTATCTAAAGCCGTGGAAGCGATCGGCGAGATGCTTGCTCGAGAATTTCCCGCGCATCCTGAGGAGTCAGGCGGGCGCATCCCCGATAATATCTCGCGCTCCTGAAGGTCGCGCAGGCCGTCCTGGCTCGCGCTCCTGAAGGTCGCGCAGGCCGTCCTGGCTCGCGCTCCTGAAGGTCGCGCAGGCCGTCCAAGCTCTGGATCTTAACGGCGAGGGCTTTCGATCGATTTCAAAAAATCCTCGCCCTCGATGCGCGTATCCTTGTAACCAAGCTCCCAGCGTTTGATTCGGAGCGTGAGATGATAAAGCATGAAATAAAAAACGGCGACCAGAC
>JACPKS010000072.1 GCA_016186905.1 Deltaproteobacteria bacterium | reverse complement strand
GATTCACTTCCATGGAAATTCCGGCCTTTTCGTCGGCCAGCAACCGAGTTCCGTAAAGAAGATGGGGATTTTCAGATGGCAGATCGATGAGGGAGAACCGCGCTGTTTTGAAGCGGCTCTTGGCTACATCAATGGTTTTCTCGGGATCTTCGTCACTGATGAGCCAAAGTTTGGCAGTTAAAGTTTCAGACCTATTTTCAAAGGTGAGAGCGCCTTTTTGGAAACCGGTGCGAGGATCCCGGAGAATCCAAAAGCTCGTATCAGGAAATTCAGGACGGTTGATTTCCGTCTTGAATGCACCAAATTTATTCACGAGGTCCGCCTTTCGTGAGCCCAGGGGAACTGAAGAAAAACTCTCGAATGTCATGACTTCCGCGTAAGTCGGCGTTGGTGATTGTTCGCGCTGATGTGATGTCCCTGCGCATGACGGCAGGAAAATTAAAATATAAAGCATTCCAGCAAGGCGCAGCATACGATCACCTCAATATGAAGCTATCACCAAAGCGGTCCCGAATCCATTTGTAGGCAGTCTTCAGCAAACACCACAGTGCTGACGAGGAGGGCGCAGATACAAAAATAGAAAGATTTCATTTCGGAGATTTAGAATTCCTGCCGCATGGCCTGTACGCTCGCGATATTAGCAACTGGTAAATCTCTTTCGATCCGCTTCATGAGCCCTGCAAGCACCTTGCCGGGTCCGATTTCCAAAACTTTCTCCACGCCGAGCGCGCGGAGTTTTCCCATGCTCTGATCCCACCGTACGGGTTCGACGATCTGGCGGATGAGAAACTCGGGGAGATGATTCACGTCACGCGAGGGCTCGGCGGTGCAGTTCGGAATCACGGCGCACGAGGGCAGCACAAACACGGTGGCGCGGATCATCGGCGCCATCTCGTCTTGCGCGGGTTTCATCAGCGCGCAGTGAAAGGGCGCGCTCACCTGAAGCGGAATGCTTTTTCCGCCTTTGAACGCCGGTTCGTTTTTCAAAAGCGCGCACGCCTTGTCGACGCCGTCCTTGGAACCCGAGATCACGACCTGCCCAGGTGCATTGAAATTCGCCGGTTCAACGGTTTCTCCTGATTCCTTGTGCGCGGCCGCGCAGAGCGCTTCAACGGCCTCAGCACTCAAGCCAAGAATGGCCGCCATCGAGCCAAGTCCCGCGGGCACCGCGCGCTGCATGGCGCTTCCACGAAGCCTAGTGAGCCGCGCCCCGTCCACGATCGAAAGCGCGCCGGCAGCGCAAAGTGCCGAGTATTCGCCGAGACTGTGCCCGGCGCAGGCAAGCACCGGGTCGGCGCCTTTGCCGGCCTCGGTGAGTATGCCCGCGTGCGCTTCGAGTGCCGCGAGAATCGCCATCTCGACCGTAAAAAGAGCGGGCTGCAGATTCTCGGTGAGCGTCAGCGCATCCATCGGCCCCTCAAAACAAAGGTGCTTTAAGTTCACCTTGATGGTGTCGGCGGCTTCCTCGAATACGAGCTGGCTTTCGCGGAAGTTCTCGAAGAAATCCTTTCCCATGCCGACTTGCTGGCTGCCTTGGCCTGGGAATAAAAGGGCTAAATTTGACATGAAAGCGAGCATGACACAGGCGGAAGTTCTCGAAGAAATCCTTTCCCATGCCGACTTGCTGGCTGCCTTGGCCTGGGAATAAAAGGGCTAAATTTGACATGAAAGCGAGCATGACACAGGATGCGCGCGCGGAGCGAGCGAAAAACACGCGACCGAAGGGGGGTCATTACAGTCCGTTGCAAAATTTTCTTCGACCGTAGCCAGATAAAACAGAGGATC
Source organism: Deltaproteobacteria bacterium (assembly GCA_016186905.1). Lineage (GTDB taxonomy): Bacteria > Bdellovibrionota > UBA1018 > UBA1018 > UBA923 > JACPKS01. Next base: position 24,386 of record JACPKS010000072.1, on the reverse strand, counting down.
GGTCGTTTCGCCGATCTAAGTTTTTTCCGCGCGGAGCTTGAGTCGGTTGCTGGTCACCATGACCCGCACTTTCCGGATCGCGCGCTTGAGCTGCCACCTCGTCTTTGCGAGCACCAGGATGTCGTCGCAGAACCTCTGGTAGTTTTATCCCTGCCCTTGCCTTTGGCCTGGTAGCTAAGCGCAAACCCACCCCCTCGCCGATTGTGACAAGAGGGTGGGTGCGGATAATATCGGGGTGGCGCTTTTTTCGGCTTTCGACCGCTTACCTTGTGTTCAACTTAACTCGTTGGTCGCCCGTTCTCCCGCGCGTCATGCATATTTTCTCGCCGCCGTGCTTGACGTACGTTTTAGGGAAGGCTTTTTGAGCGAAAGCCCGGTTGACTCATGATCTTTTCGAATGGGCTTGTTGTTCTAGATTTTTTCAAAAATATTTCAAAATTCTCTTGACGTGTGTTCTGAAGAAAATAGGCGCGGTTCACTTCGGGCGCCCGAAGTCAGAATGGCACCGGCGGAATTATGCGAAGTCACGCCGCCGTCGTTGCCTCCAACCGCGGCAAGATCGCGCTATCTTTCAGCGGGTCTTCGCAGTTACGTAAGAACTCGCTCAAACGATCGCTGCGAGTACGTTGATCCCGCTACAAGGCGGCGATGTGAGAGCAAATCTGGACTGCAATTTGACCACTGTAAACCTTTTGCCAAGGGTGGTGAGCACTCGCCCGAGAACCTTCGCCACTATTGCAAAGCCCACAACACGCTCGCCGCGATCGAACAGTACGGCCGCGCAAAGATGCAGACGTATCTCAAAAGGTATACTGAGACTTTTGGTCGCCGAGGTCGCGCGCGGGGGATCGATAAGAGGGATCATACCATTGGATTGAGGAAACCTCGTCCGTCTGCTTCGAGATTTCCATTGTGATACCAGACTTTTCGTCCGTAAGGATCCTGTCACCGTACAGTAAATGCGGATTTCGCGACGGCAAATCCCTTGTTACGAATGTAGCTTGCGTAAAACGAGCGCGAGCGACGTTCTGCGCGCGTTCCGGTTCTCCCTCGCGTACAATCCAAATTTTTCCGACCAAGCTCTGGGTGTGCTCATCGAAAGTCAACGCTGCCTTTTGATACCCGGTGCGAGGATCGCGCAGAATCCAGTAGGTCTCTTCGGAGGTTGTTGGATTGCTCATTTCGGTTTTGAAGGAGTCAAAGCTTGCCACAAGCGCACTCTTAGTTGCCCCGAGCTGGATGGCGGCAAAACGATCAAACTTCATGATCTCGTCAAAGGCCCCTTCGGGAGAAATGACAGATTTGGCAGACCGCCCTGCACAAGCAGTTATGGAAATGACAAGCAACAAGAACGCGGCATTGCGAAACATCACGGTCACCTCAACTTAAAATTATCACCGAAGCGCTCGCGAATCCACCTATGGGCACCTGGAGTAACCTCAGATAACCTCTCAGGTTCGAACAGAAAAGCCTCAATATTATTTGCAAAATCCTCATCTGGGCGAATTTTGCCGTCGTTTTGTATGTATCCGAAAATCCGGCCCATCATAACGGGAGGTTGATTCGGGCCGGGTCTAACACGCATCCATCCAGTTTCTTGATAGTAAGATTCTTTCCACTCGTCCGGGAAGTCGTTCCACATTGCGTGCGCAAGTTCGTGAGTCAGAAGGCGCTTTAAATTCTGGTCTTTGGAAAAAGCGGCATCAAAGAGAGCGATATACTCACCACCGTAGGAACTCTGATTCGGAAAGTCCTTTGAGCGATCGAAGCGAACGATAGCTTTGACTTTGCTGCCCCATAGCATGCTTGGGATACCGTCTAATGCGCGCAGGGCTTCTTCACGTTCAAACAGACTCCACCGCTTTTGTTTTTCAATAGGGTTCGGCCAGTATTCAACGCGATCTTTGAAGCGATTTTGCCAAAAACCTTTTCTCTCTCCTGCTGGCAATGATCGACAATATGAGGAGACCCATATCGGCTTGCCGTACTGAGTTTTGCCATATGAGTGTACCCAAAGTTCGCCTGGTTTACAGTCCTTCGGAAGCTTGTCTGCCGCAAAAACCGTTACCGGGTAAGCGAACATCATAAGTATGCAGGAATGCCAAATCCTTCGTGTCATTTATGCGGAAGTTCTCGAAGAAATCCTTTCCCATGCCGACTTGCTGGCTGCCTTGGCCTGGGAATAAAAGGGCTAAATTTGACATGAAAGCGAGCATGACACAGGATGCGCGCGCGGAGCGAGCGAAAAACACGCGACCGAAGGGAGCGGATCCAATCATGATCTTGAGCTTGAAGTACTCCATGTTCCTAAAGCCGAATGAGCGACGTTTGAGCGACCACGAGCTGGAAAGAGTGCATGCAGAGCTTCTTTTCCATTAAATTTATACTAGTGTATAAATTACTTGCAATAAAATTACACTACAGTATAATTCTAAGGAATGGTTCATCGCTACCTGAATCGGCAAATCGAACAGGATCTGCGAAAAAAAATGGTTTTTCTTGCCGGCCCCCGGCAGGTGGGCAAGACCACACTCACAGGATTGGTGCATAAAAATCAGGCTAGGCAGTATCTTAACTGGGATATCTCCAAAGACAGGCAGGCCATCCTCAAACAAACGTTTGACGACGTTCCCCTGTGGATTTTCGATGAAATCCACAAATACAGGAAGTGGAGAAACTATCTCAAAGGACTTTACGACGAGTTCAAGGGCAAGAAGATGATTCTTGTCACCGGAAGCGCTAAGCTTGATCTTTACCGCTTTGGAGGTGATTCCCTGCAGGGGCGATATCATTTTTTGAGGTTAAACCCGCTCAGCTGCGCGGAATTGAAAATTTCAAAAAACAAGGCGCTTCAGGAATTGTTCGAACTGGGAGGATTTCCCGAGCCGTTTTTTTCAAGCTCCAAGCAAGAAGCCAACCGATGGAGCGCGGAATACCACACAAGGTTCATCCATGAGGACGTCCTGGACCTGGAATCGGTTAAAGACATCGGCTCGATGGAACTGCTTGCGTACCGGTTACCGGAGTGCGTTGGAAGTCCTTTGTCGATAAACTCGCTAAGAGAAGACCTGGCGCTCAATCATAAAACCGTTTCGAAGTGGATCGATATTTTTGAAAGGCTCTATTCTATTTTCAGGGTGCTTCCGTACACCTATCCCACAATCAAAGCGGTTAAGAAAGAATCCAAGCATTACCACTTCGACTGGAATCTCATCGACGACGCTGGAGCCAGGTTTGAAAACATGATTGCGGTTCATTTGCTCAAATACGTGCAGTGGATTCAGGATAGCCAGGCGCGTGACATGGAACTGCGCTTTTTCCGGGATATCGAGGGCCGCGAAGTGGACTTCATCATCGTTGAAAAAAGAAAGCCGGTTTTATTGGTGGAATGCAAGCTAAGTGATGCTCCGACATCCGATCACCTGGCTTATCTGAAACGAAAATTCCCGGAGGCGATGGCGTGGCAGGTTCATTTGAACGGCAAAAAAGACTATCTTACCGGTGAAGGCATCCGCATGGCTCCCGCTCTGGAGCTGCTCAAGGATCTCGTTTAACTTAGGAAAAGGCGGAGCCGCATTTGCATCGCGGGTCGGCTCATGAAAATATCGACTTGAGGATCACGTCAAGAGGCGCGCCACTTCTCCAGCTGCAATCTGGTCTTCGAGCTTGCCGCTCCAGACCACTGCGGCGCTAAGCGCAAACCCACCCCCTCGCCGATTGGTGACAAGAGGGTGGGTGCTGATAATATCGCGTGGTGCTTGTTTAGGTCGCGCTCAAGCGGTGTAGCAATTCCAACCAGTCGATTTTGAGTTATCGCCCGCGCCACCGACGCGGCGTTCATTGGACGCGCCTCTTGCATGCCGGTCCTCCAACGAAAGTGACACGCGGCGCACCCCGGCCCGCTTACTGTGCCCGCTTAACCTTAACGGGGCGGACAGCGTGCCCTAAGAAGATAGTGTCGTTGCCCCCCCTCCATCAATTGTGATTGCTGAACAATCTGTCATTGAGCGTCCTTTGTGGGGTCCCGCTGTGCAATTATAACATGTCCTATCCCCGCACATGCTTCCACAGCAAGCTAGGTTATCCGCTGTGCCTGCACATCCACATACTGCGTAGGCGCGCGGCCCCGCAAGTCCCATTGCAGCTGCAAATAACATAACGAACAACAAAAATACTCTGTCGTGCTTCTTCATATAAGGTGGGACTTCGATCTTTTGTAAGAATGCGATCAAACGATCGCTGCGAGTACGTTGATCCCGCTACAAAGCGGCGATGTGAGAGCAAATCTGGGCTGTAATTTGACCACTGTAAACCTTTTGCCAAGGGTGGTGAGCACTCGCCCGAGAACCTTCGCCACTATTGCAAAGCCCACAACACGCTCGCCGCGATCGAACAGTATGGCCGCGCAAAGATGCAGCCGTATCTCAAAAGGTATACTGAGACTTTTGGTCGCCGAGGTCGCGCGCGGGGGATCGATAAGCGGGATCCCTCCACTGAATCGCAGAGACTTCGCTTCTGTCTCGGTCAATCTCTATGGTAATTCCGTTCTTTTCATCAACGAGTAATTTTTCACCGTACAGCAGGTGAGGATTGTCAGATGGCAAATCAATTAAAATAAAATGAGCGGTTTTGAATCGTTTACGTGCCGTTTCAGGCTCCTGTTCCGCTTCTTCCGCGCCGACCACCCACAACTTTGTGACAAGGCTTTGAGTTCGATCGTCAAAGGTCAGCGCTGCTTTCTGGTACCCCGTGCGAGGATCGCGTAGAATCCAATACGTTTCCCCAGGCACGTTTGGATTGGTCATCTCTGTTTTGAAGGATCCGTAATTCTCTTCAAGCACGTTCTTATTAACTCCCAGCGGGATCGAAGCGAAGCGGTCAAAAGTCATGACCTGTGAGAACAATTCTCCGGAAGAGGGTACGGACTTTAGGGATCGCCCCGTACAGGCGGCGCCTATAAGAGAAAGAAAAGAAAAGGCAATTATGCACCGAAACATATCGGTCACCTCAGCACAAAAGTATCACCGAATCGGTCATGGATCCACTTATAGGCACCCGGTGTAACTTCACGAAGTTTCTCCGGTTCGAACAAAAACGCCTCGATATTATTCGCAAAATCCTCAGCTGGGCGAATTCTGCCGTCTTCTTGAATATACCCTAATACTCGACCCATCATGACGGGTGGCTGATTCGGCGAACCAAGTCTAACGTGCATCCATCCTGTGTCCTGATAGTAAGACTCCTTCCAATCCTTCGGGAAATCATTCCACATTGCGTGCGCTAGTTCGTGAGTCAGAAGGCGCTTTAAATTCTGCTCTTTGGAAAAAGCCGCATCAAAGAGAGCGATATACCCACCACCGTAGGAACTCTGATTCGGAAAGTCTTTTGAGCGATCGAAGCGAACGATAGCTTTGACTTTGCTACCCCATAGCATGCTTGGGATACCGTCTAGTGCACGCAAGGCTTTTTCACGTTCAGAAAGACTCCATCGCTTTTGTTTTTCAGTAGGATTCGGCCAATATTCAAGATGGTCTTTGAAGCGATTTTGCCAAAAACTCTTTCTCTCTCCTGCAGGAAATGACCGACAGTATGAGGAGACCCAGATCGGTGTACCATTCTGAGTTCTGCCGTACGAATGCACCCAAAGTTCGCCTGGTTTACAGTCCTTCGGAAGCTTGTCTGTTGCAAAAACCATTACAGGATAAGCGAACGTCACAAATATGCATAAACGCCAAATCGTTCGTGCCCTCTATCTTCGGACCGTCATCATGGAAACACTTCCCGCATCGTCGCAACACTCGAGATATTCGCCGCCGGAAGATCCTTATCTATGCGCTTCATGAGGCCTGTGAGGACTTTACCCGGACCGATTTCCACGATTTTCTCGACGCCCAGCCCGCGAAGCTTGCTCATGCTGATATAGGGCTGCGCAAATACGGTGGAACGGATCATCGGCGCCATCTCATCCTGCGCGGGTTTCATCAACGCGCAGTGAAAGGGCGCGCTCACCTGGAGCGGAATGCTCTTTCCGCCCTTGAACGCCGGTTCCGTTTTCAGGAGCGCGCACGCTTTATCCACGCCGTCTTTGGAGCCCGAGATCACGACCTGGCCCGGAGCATTGAAATTCGCCGGTTCAACGGTTTCTCCTGATTCCGTGCGCGCGGCCGCGCAGAGCGCCTCAACGGCTTCAGCATTCAAGCCCAAGATCGCGGCCATCGCGCCAAGTCCCGCGGGCACCGCGCGCTGCATGGCGCCTCCACGAAGCCTAGTGAGCCGCGCGCCGTCCACGATCGAAAGCGCGCCGGCAGCGCACAGAGCCGAGTATTCGCCGAGACTGTGCCCGGCGCAGGCGAGCACCGCACCGGCCGCAACCTTCGTGAGAACGCCCGCGTGCGCTTCGAGCGCCGCGAGGATAGCCATTTCCACGGTAAAAAGAGCGGGTTGCAGATTTTCGGTCAACGTCAGCGCGTCGTTCGGGCCTTCGAAGCAAAGATGCTTCAAATTCACTTTGATCGCGTCGGACGCTTCCTCGAACACGAGCTGGCTCTCGCGGAAATTCTCGAAGAAGTCCTTGCCCATGCCAACTTGCTGGCTGCCTTGGCCAGGGAATAAAAGGGCTAAATTGGACATGGCCGGAAGCCTAGCGCATCGTTCTGACGTATTCAACGGCGGGCTATCTGTGGATGTCCCATTTCAGCGGATCCTTGCAGCCGGAGGGAAGATCGGAATCTTTTATTTAATACTCGATTTCAGCCAATGCAGAGCTTGAAACCTCGTCGCGGGCAAGAGAAGGAGTTTTAAGGAATTGATTCCATTCTTTGACGGCCTTTTCGAATGGGCTTGTTTTTTTCAAAAATATTTCAAATTTCTCTTGACCTGTTTTTTTGAAAAACGCCGTGTTGCTCGCCCGCCGTTTCTAAAGCGGCGTTCCTCCGCGTGGATTTGAGTTCTACGCGAACGTTTCGGCACGGTTCTCGATTTTTGTGAATCCGCGTATTTCAAATGATCTGCAGGCGATCTCGCAAGAAAAAATGGCCTGAAAAAAGGGGGTGTATAACGTTCGCATGAAAAATCTAATTTCATTTTCAAATGACCTTCTTCTCTCGGAAACGCAGCAGGCGGCATTAAACGAAAAAGCCGCGACGCTGGTTCTCTTGGAGCACCTGGCGGAAATCGATCGCAGACGACTCTATGCCGTGCGTGGGTATTCGAGTCTTTGGGAGTACGTTCACAAGGCGCTTCAATACTCTGAATCTCAGGCCTACGATCGCGTCTCCGCGATGCGGCTCATGGTGCGGGTGCCGGAAGTGAAGGAAGAACTTCAGTCTGGGAAACTCACGCTCACCACGACGGCGAAACTCGGAGCGCATGTACGCCGCGAAAACCTGCGCCCTGAAGCGGCGATTGCGCTTCTTCGCGAAGTTTCTGGAAAACCTTCGCGTGAAGTTGAACGCGTACTCGTCGCTCAATCGACCGCGCCGCGCAAGATTGAGCAGGTGAAAGCGATCACTCCGGAACGCACTCGGATCACAATCGAGGTGGATCGCGAGTTCTTGGAACTTGTTCAAAAGGTGAAAGACCTCAAAGGAAATCCTGCGCTCGCTCACCAAGACGTTTTCAAGGCGGCGATGCAGGAGTTTGTGAAACGGCGAGAGCGCACTTGCGCGCCCGAAGTCAAAACGACACCATCGAAACCGCTCGTGGTAGCTGAGCAATCGCAGCAAACCACTATGGGATCGCGCTACATTCCAGCGGGACTGCGATCTTTTGTAAGAATGCGATCAAACGATCGCTGCGAGTACGTTGATCCCGCTACAAGGCGGCGATGCGAGAGCAAATCTGGGCTGCAATTTGAGCACTGTAAACCTTTTGCCAAGGGCGGTGGGCATTCGCCCGAAAATCTGCGCCACTATTGCAAAGCCCACAACACGCTCGCCGCGATCGAACAGTACGGCCGCGCAAAGATGCAGCCGTATCTCAGATTATAAAATGGGCTTAAAGGTCCGGATGGCAATCGGCATCATTGCGTTTAAGTGCAGTTGCCGGCCCTGAGGGCATTTTTTGCCCAAAATCTCGCCCGGAAATGAGCGAAAATGAGCGGATCGTGTACCCAGCGCCTTGGGGCGCCGATATGTGTGTGAATGCATTCAACACGGGTACGGCTCCTGATTATTCTCGCGGCCATTTTGACGCCACTCTTCCTCGCAAATGCAGGGCCCCAGCAGCAAGACGCGTGCAGGAGCTATTTGCAATCGCCCCGGCAGAAACTCGTCATCGAGCCGGGAGAGGGCGTTAAGGCCGCGTGGAGCGAGGAGCGCCGAAAGCTGATCGCGCAGCTCAACGCCATGATCGCGCCGGATATGAAGGCGCCGAAATCGGTCATCATCATGCTTGAGGCCAAGGGGATGGATGCGTACCACGTCTCGCACTATCCCGATGGGCACGAAATCCACGTGCCGTATCAGTTCGAACTCAAAGGCGCGAAGAAACACCCGATTCATTCCGCGGCGATCCTCGCTCACGAATACGGGCACGGCATTCTCGCGGAGAACCTCAACCTAAACGACCGCTTCAAAAGCGCGCTTGCGTTACTGGTTAAGCCGGGAAGAGCGCTGAAAAGGGGGGACCGCTTCGCCGATTACCTCAAATGGGATTCCCTCCGTAATGAAGCCACCCAAATCGTCCAAAAAGCTCAGACGCTTTCGGATGCCCGGACCGCTCGCGCGGCGGTCACCACGGACCCGAATGATGCGGAGCTGGCCGCCACTGACGCGGAACTCAAAAAACTTGAGGCGCGACTCAAGGAAATCGAAACGGAGATGGACAGCTTGAAAGTGGATGGAGACGAAGTCTTTGAAATGCTCGGCGCGTTTCACGAATTCTTCGCCGACGTCGTGGCGGTCGTATTCTACAACGACCCCAAAGTGATCTGGCGCGGGCTGTATTCGCCGAAGCTCGAATACGTGGGAATGTCGCCGCAAGAAGAGCGCGAGATGTTCAAGAGCTTCACGCTCCGGCGCTTCGACAAGAACGTTCGTATCCGCGACTTCAGCGAGGAGGAGATCCACGTTGCGCTTACTCCCGTGCGCACGTATGCGTGGGACCACTACCTCAACAACCCGCTGTATCGCGCGCACAAATCCAAAATCCTGAAAACGGTCTTTGATTCGATCGTGGATGAGGTCATTGAACGTGGCAAGACGCCGAACATCACGCCATCGCCTGCAGTACAGAACCAGCGGCTGATCGACCGGCTGGACGCGAATTTCGCGAAGTTGAAGGAGTCGCTTGCGCTACCAACGAATCAAAGCCGACCCAAAAGTAAGTCCCGCGCCGAAAACGTCCATTAAAACAAGATCGCCGCGCTTGATGCGGCCGTCTTCGACGGCGGCGTCGAGCGCCGTCGGCACCGTGGCCGACGAGGTATTGCCATACTGCTCGATGTTCGTGATCACGCGCTCCATCGGAAGGTCCAGGCGCTTGGCCACGGCCTCGATGATGCGCAGATTCGCCTGGTGGGGGATGAACCAGTCGAGCTCGCCGATTTTCAGGCCGTTTGATTCGAGCGCCTCGATGGCGCAGTCCACGAGCGTTCGAACCGCTTCCTTGTAGATTTCCTTGCCCTTCATCTTCATGAAGTTCTGCCGCTTGCGGATCACTTCCTCGTCGACGCGCAAGAGCGAGCCGCCGGCCTCCATCCAAAACAACTCCTTCAAGCTTCCATCGGCGTGCAGGTGCGTGGAAAGAATCCGGCTCTTCTCGCCGGGCTCGGCACGCCCCACGATCGCCACTCCCGCGGCGTCGCCGAAGAGAATGCACGTGCCGCGATCTTCCCAGTCCACGAGCGACGTGAGCACTTCCGAGCCCACGACGAGCACGTGCTTGTGCTGGCCGGAGCGCACGAACGCATCAGCGATCGAGAGCCCATACACAAAACCCGAGCAGGCCGCCGAAAGATCGACCGCGGGAATATTTTTCAAACCCAGCTTGTCCTGCAGGATGCATGACACCGCCGGGATGATCCGATCGGGCGAAACGGTGGCGTAAAGAATCATGTCGAGCCCGGCTGGCTCGAGCTTGGCGCGCTTGAGCGCTTTCCTTGCCGCTTCCAACGCGAACCCGCTGTTTGAGTCGCCGCCCTTGATGTCGGCGACCCGGCGCGTGCGAATGCCCGTGCGCGCGAAGATCCACTCATCCGACGTGTCGACGATCTTCGCGAGATCGTGGTTGGTGAGCCTTTTTTTCGGAAACGCGGAGCCGGTGGCGAGAATTTTAGCGTGGAACCCGTGAGGGCCGTCGGGCTTTGCGGCGGCGGCAGGCGGCTTCATCAGACCACCGCTTTCTTCGCGGCTTTGAACTGCTCGCGCAAGTTCGCGTGGAGATTCATCTCGATCGCCTCCTGGGCGCGCAGAATGCCGTTTTTGATCGCGCGGGCGTTGGAGCTGCCATGCCCGATGAAGCAGTTGCCATCCACCCCCAGCAGCGGGGCCGAGCCGACCTCGGCGTAGTCGAGGCGCTTGCGCAGCGCTTTGAGCGCCGAATACATGAAGACCGCGCCGATCTTCGAAAAAAATCCGCCCTTGATTTCGTCCTGCAAAAGCCCCGAAAACGCGCGGCCCAGACCTTCAAGCGATTTCAGCACGACGTTGCCCGTAAATCCGTCGGCCACGACGACGTGAACGCCGCCTCTGAAAATCAACTTGCCTTCGATGTACCCGATGTAGTTGACCGAAGAATCGTTTTTGAGGATGTCGTGCGCCGCGCGCGTGAGGTCGGTGCCCTTTGACTCCTCTTCTCCGTTGGAGAGGATGCCGACGGCGGGCCGTTCGACGTTCAAATACTGCTTGGCGAACGTGCTTCCCATCCGGCCGAAGTCGGCGAGGTGATTGGGACGGCAATCGACGTTGGCTCCCGCGTCGAGCAGGATGAAGGCGCCCTTCGGCGACGGCATGATCGCGGCGATCGCGGGGCGTTCCACGCCGGGGATGCGACCCAGCGTCATCAGCGCCGCCGCGAAACACGCGCCGCTGTGGCCGGCGCTGAAAAACGCGGAGTTCGGCGTGCTCTCGGTGAGTTGCAACCCTCGAACGATGCTGGAGTCTTTTTTCGCGCGCACCACCGTAACGGGGGATTCTCCCATGCCCACGACTTCGGAGCAGTGGATGACTTCGGGACGCTTTCCTTTGAATCTCGCGAGGTGGGGTTCGAGAAGGTTCTTATCGCCTAAAAGGACGATCTCAGCCGTGATGGCCTTGTCTTTTCGCGCGAGCGCCACACCCGCGATCACGGCCTGCGGAGCGTAGTCGCCACCCATGGCATCTACGAAGACTTTCATCGGCGCTTTTAAGCGGTTTCTTTGGCTTCAGCCTTGGGTTGCATCACCTGGCGGCCGTTGTAGTAACCGCAGGAGGCGCAAACGCGATGGGGCTTGCGCTGATTGAGGCAGTTCGGGCAGGTGACCGAGCCTACGGCGTCGAGCGCGTAAAACTGGCGGCGCATCTTCTTGCGACCGGGGGAAACTTTCTTCTTCGGTACGGCCATCGTGATCTCCTTTTACGAAATCTTGATATTCTTCAACGCATTCGCGAGCGCCGTATGCTTGATCCGATGGCATTGGCACGGATGCGTGTTGCGGTCTTGTCCGCACACAGGACAAATTCCTTTGCAGTCTTCATGACAAAGGGGCTGAAACGGAAGTCCTAAATATATCTGCTCTTTTAGCACGTCTTCAAGCTCAATGTAATCCTTTTCAATGCACTGGATGTCCATCTCTTCGCCCGTGGAACCCGTTGGGCCGCTATAGGCGGTACCGTGGTTCTGGCTGCCGCCGGGATTCTCAAAATCCTCCTGGCGCGTAAAGAGGCTTTCAAATTGGGAATGAAGCGGAAGGCTGAAGGTCTTCGCGCACCGCGAGCACAGAAGAGTGATCTGAACGTCGAACTTCCCCTTCAGGAAGACCAAGTCCTGGGACTTGTGAATATCGAAATCCACGGAATAGTTTGGCTTTCCCGCGATCTCTTCTTCCTGCGCGGCCTTGACCGCCGTTACCACCCAGGCGTCTTGCTGGGTAAAGTGGAGGTGCTTGGGCTCCTCCGAAAGTTCATAGAAGTAAATGCGCATAAGAGGTTTCTGCTATCGCGCGGACGGTACGCCCGTCAATAGCTTCCGAGAAACTTCCAGTCCGAACGTCTGAAGCGATTGCCGCGATGGCGAATCAGACGGGCCTTGCGCGGGAAGAGCCGCGAGGGAATCCGGTAAAAAATCGGAAAGACCTCAGCCGCCGACGGGAGCCTCGTGGGCTGCGAGCGCTTCCACGATCGCAGCAACCGCGCCGGGTGAGAGGTAAGCCAGGTGGCCCCGCCGGCAAGCACCGGCGCGCTAGGCAGGCCTGCGCGCGCGCCGCCAACGTAGGCGGCATCGCCCTGGCGACGCACCTTGAGAGATCCCAAAGTAAGCGCAGTCTGTGCAGGCGCTCCCAGAGCCGAGCACGCGTCACTGACTCCATAAAGCCGCGATCCGATCGCGGAAGCGGTATAACGTAAAAACTCAGACTCGACGTGAATCCCGTCGGTGATGATCTCGGCAGTAAGCCTTCCTTGCGCAAGCGCGCTCAAAACCCCAGGGGCCCGATGGTGCACCATCATGGCATTGAAAAGATGGGTCACGCCGGTTGCTCCGCAGCGGCAGGCCCGATTGATCACGGCGGCTTCAGCCGCCGTGTGTCCTATCTGCACGCGAATTCCCATGCGGGTGAGCTTGCGGATGAGCTCAGGGGCGCCGGGGAGCTCGGGTGCTACGGTCATGATCGCGATCTGTCCGCGCGCGCGTTCAAAAAGCCGCCAGGCATACGAAAGACTTGGCTTTCGAAGCCGCTTTGCCGGATGCGCTCCCGCCATTTTCGGGCTTAAAAACGGGCCTTCCAGGTGCAGGCCTACGGGAATGGCGGCGGTGCGTGAAAAAAATACATCTCGCCCTCCGCTTGCGACCGCATGAGAAAGCTCGAAGAGAAACCGTCCCCACCGCGCGCACGCGTCCTCCAAAAGCTTGGGATCGGCCGTGAGCAGGGTGGGCGCGAACGCTCCGATGCCGTGCCGGCCGAGCACCTCGCAGGCCTCGATCATCTCGCGGCTCGAGGCGTGCATGAAATCGATGCCCGAAACACCGTGGATGTGCAGATCCCAGAACGCGGGTGTTCGAATTTCCAATTGACTTTGATGCCCCATGACTTTAGACACCATAGTACCGCAAGCAAGCATGCAGACGCCATGTTGAAAAAAGCCTGGGAGAGACTCAAGAGTATGGCCGCTAAAAAAGTGCGAAAAAAGTCAGTGCGTCGGAAATCCAAGCCGAAAAAGACCGCCGCCAGGAAAGCAAAGGCGAAGGCCCGCCGAAAGCCGCTCGCGCAGGCTTTGGGCGCGAAATCCAAGACCGCGGCAAGCGCAAGCGCAGCCCCAGCGCAAAAGTCGGCTCCACAGGCCGCAAACCTCAAGGGCGGCCCCAAAGCTCTTGTCAGAAATCCGGTGGCTCCCGCCGCGAAGACAGCCGCGCAGGCTTTGGGCACGGTTACGAAAGCAGTAACGAAAGCAGCTACGAAAACAGCGGGCAGGGCATCGAAGGCCAACGCTCTTCCGGTCTGCCGCGAAGTCGCTTGTGAGCTTACCGCGACGACCAAGGGTTATTGCCGCCTGCATTACATCAAGAACTGGAAGCGCATTCAGCGCAAGGAAACGATCCTCAAAGAAAAGAAGCTCAATCACTACATTGAGGAACTCGTTTCAAAGTACCCTGACAAGTACATCGAAGCGATCCGCCAGGATCTCTCCAGCGAAAAGAATTTCTCGAAAGTGATCATCGACCTCGAGATCGACGAGAATATCGACGATATCGTCGAGTCCGAGTCGGAGACGGCGGAGAATATCATCGACAATATCCGGCGCGACTTCAACGACGACGATGATTTTTCAGATTTCTAGAGCCCGCTACACATCGTGATTGCCAACGACGCAGTGCGCTAATGCAGTTTCTTTTTATCTTTCGATGACGGCTTCGCCGTCGCGAGGATGGCGTCGGCTTCGGCGTCGAGCTCAGGATTGTCGCGATTGATTTTCATGTAGACGCGCGTGGCTTTGTCGATGTCGACCGCCGTCCAGTTCTGGCGGTACTCGAGGTCGTAGTCCACGGGACGGTTTTCGTCGAAATAAGTGGCAAAGAAGCTTGCAACGGCGTCGACGCATTGGTTGACGGCGATTTCAACGGCCTCGGCCGTCGTCGAAGCTTTGCCCGTTTCCGACTTCGTTTGCGTCGGCGGATATTCCACCGAGGCGTAACACGTCGTCATCCGCAGCGTTTCCGGATTTTTGAGCGAAACCGACATCACCAGCTCATCGGCGTAAATTTCCGCGAAAAGAATGAACCGTTCGCGCTTGCCGGTTTTCCCAAGAAGGTGCTCGCGGAAATTCTTGTTGAAGACCTCCTCGATCAACGCGAGGTAATCACGGGGAAGCTTCGCGCACGCGCCGGCCGTGTCTTTTCTCCGTTCCATGTCAAAATACTCCTTCAGGAAGCCTTGATGAATCGGGAGCCGTCACGAGCTTGATTGCGCGGGTCATGCCGAGGCCCTGACGATTCACGCGGAGTTTTACGGTCTCGTCAGCCTTTTTCTTCGCGAGAGCGCGCTGGATGTCTCCGCGTTCCTTGATTTCGGCGTCGTTGATCGCGAGCAGGATGTCGCCGGCCTTGATTCCCGCGCGCGCGGCCGGCCCGTTTTCGACCAGCTTCGCGACGACGACCCCATGGTCCGTCGAAAGCCGGTAATAATACTGCAGTGCAGGCGTGATCGTCTCGCCGAGGATGCCCAGCCATGCGCGCGCGATGTAGCCGAAATTCTTGAGCGCCGCCAGACTCGACTTCACCTCGTCGATCGGAATGGCGAAACCCAATCCCTGACCTTGAGCGTTGATCGCGGTATTGATGCCGATCACCTCGCCCTTGAGGTTGAAGAGAGGGCCGCCGGAGTTTCCGAAGTTGATGCTGCAATCCGTTTGCAGAAAGTCGTCGAAAGGCCCGATGCCGACCACGCGGTTCTTCGCGCTGATGATTCCGGCCGTGACCGTGTGCTGCAGGCCGAACGGATTGCCGATCGCGAAAACCGATTCGCCCACGCGAACCTGGCCGCTTTCGCCGAAGGCCGTGGGCTTAAGATCGGCGTTCGCGGGACCGTTTTTGAGCTGCAACAGGGCGATGTCGTAGAGCGGGTCTCGTCCGACCAGTTTCGCGGGGATGCGACGCTTGTCGAGCAGCGTGACGATGATCTCGGAGGCACTTTCGACCACGTGATTGTTCGTGAGGAGGTAGCCGTTGCTGTCTATGAGAAAGCCCGATCCCAACGAGGACTGCTTCTGCATCTGTTCTTCGGGGATGCCGAACATCCCGAAAAATTCTGGCATGCCGCGCAGCACGTAGCGCTTGATGACGCGGCTCGAAGAGATATTGACGACGCCGGCAGAGACGCGATCGATCAGGTCGGGCAAGACGTTCCCGGGAGGGGGAGTTCCGGCAGTCGCAGCGACTGCTGCGAAGAGGCCGCCAAAAAAGTTGATTAGATGCGGTAATTTTAGCATGGATGAAGTTTTAAGGCGTTGCAAAATCATTGACAAGAACTATGTATCGCCCGATTCTAGGGCACGAAGATTTCACTTTACTTTCCATCGGAGGCTCCAGATGTCAAACTACGCGCAAAAGCCCGTTTATATTTTGGCCGCCCGGCGCACGCCGCTCGGCTCGTTCATGGGGGCGCTGGCCGGTTTTTCGGCGGGAAAGCTCGGCGCGATCGCGATTCAAGCGGCGCTCAAAGACGCCGGCGTAAAACCCGAGGACGTGGGGCAGGTTTACATGGGATGCGTTCTGCCTGCCGGCCAGGGTCAGGCTCCGGCCCGTCAGGCGGCGATCTTCGCGGGCCTTCCGAAGTCCACGCCTTGCACGACCGTGAACAAGGTGTGCGGAAGCGGAATGAAGGCCGTGATGCTCGCGGCGCAGTCGATCGAGACCGGCGAATACGACGTCGTGATCGCCGGCGGCACCGAGAACATGTCGCAAGTGCCGTATTACGTCGAAGGCGCGCGCACCGGTTACCGCATGGGCCACCAGAAACTCGTTGACGGCATGATCAAGGACGGGCTCTGGGACGTGTACAACGACTACCACATGGGGAGTGCGGCCGAGCTGTGCGCGCGCGAATTGAAAATCCCGCGCGAAGAGCAGGACGCGTTCGCGGTCGAGAGCTTCAAGCGCTCGCAGGAGGCGACGAAGTCGGGGAAGTTCAAAAGCGAGATCGTCGCGGTCGAAATCCCGCAAAAGCGCTCCTCTGGCGCGCTTAACGGCGCCTCTTCTGGCGTGCCTAAAGGCGCCTCTGCTGGCGCGCCTAAAGGCGCGACGAGCGATCCCGTTCTAATGGACCAGGACGAGGGGCCTTTTAAAGTGCAGTTCGACAAGGTGTCGAAGCTACTGCCCGTGTTCCAGAAAGACGGAACCGTCACCGCGGCCAATGCCAGCACGATCAACGATGGCGCCGCGGCCCTGGTGCTCGCGAGCGAGGACTATGTGAAGCGCACGGGCGTGAAGCCGTTGGCCCGCATTGTCGCGTACTCTCAGCACGCGCAGGCGCCGGAGTGGTTTACGACCGCACCCGCCGAAGCCACCCGCAAGGTTTTGAAAAAATCGAATTGGGAACTGGGGAGCGTGGATCTTTTCGAGGTGAACGAGGCGTTCGCGGTCGTCGCGATCGCGGCGCAGAGGGAACTCGGAATTCCCGCTCAGAAGCTCAACGTCCACGGCGGGGCCGTGAGCTTGGGCCACCCGATCGGCGCAAGCGGCGCGCGCATCCTCGTGACGCTCGTTTCGGCGCTCAAGCAGTACGGCAAAAAGCGCGGCTTGGCGTCGATTTGCATCGGCGGCGGCGAAGCAACGGCGCTCACACTCGAACTCACGTAAGGAAAGAATATGGCAAGCAAAGTCTACAAGGGCGCCGATGAAGCGGTCGCCGACATTACCGACGGCGCGATGCTGCTCGTGGGCGGATTCGGCTTGTGCGGCATTCCCGAGAACTGCATCGACGCGCTCGCGCGCAAAGGGGTGAAGAATCTCACGTGCGCGAGCAATAACTGCGGGGTGGACGATTTCGGGCTGGGACTGCTTCTGCGCGCGAAGCAGATCAAGAAGATGATCTCGAGCTACGTGGGCGAGAACAAGAACTTCGAACAGCAGGTGCTCGCGAAGGAAATCGAAGTGGAGCTCGTGCCGCAGGGAACTCTTGCGGAACGAATTCGGGCCGCAGGTGCTGGAATCGGAGGGTTCTATACGCCCACGGGTGTGGGCACTCTTATTGCCGAGGGAAAGGAAACCCGCACGTTTGACGGTGTGAATTATGTGTTGGAGAGGCCGCTCAAAGGCGATTTCGCGCTCGTCAAAGCCTGGAAAGGCGACAGGCTCGGGAACCTCGTTTTTCGCAAAACGGCGCGCAATTTCAATCCCATGATGGCCACCGCGGCGAAGATCACCATCGCCGAGGTCGAGCAGCTCGTGGAAGTGGGCGAGATCGACCCCGATCAGGTGCACGTGCCCGGAATTTACGTGAAGCGGATTTTTCAGGGTACGAATTACCAGAAACGCATCGAAAAGCGCGTCATGCGCTCCAACGCGAACTAGCGCAAGCGGCTACTGTGTATTAGAAAGGAAGAACGAAGCAAATGGCAGCACTCACACGCGAACAGATCGCGCAGCGGATCGCGCAGGAACTCAAAGACGGTTATTACGTGAATCTCGGCATCGGAATCCCGACTCTGGTGGCGAATTACGTTCCGCGCGGGATCAGCGTTTGCTTTCAGTCTGAAAATGGATTGCTCGGGCAGGGCCCGTATCCGACCGAGAAGGAAGTCGATGCCGATCTCATCAACGCGGGGAAAGAAACGGTGACGGCGATCCCGGGCGCCGCGTTTTTCTCGAGCGCCGACAGCTTCGCGATGATCCGCGGCGGCCACGTCGACCTCACCGTGCTTGGCGCGATGGAAGTCGACGAGCGGGGGGACATCGCCAACTGGATGATTCCCGGCAAAGTGCTCAAGGGGATGGGCGGCGCGATGGACCTCGTCGGCGGCGCCAAGCGCGTGGTCGTGGCCATGCAGCACGTGTCTAAAGACGGCAAGAGCAAGATTTTAAAGAAGTGCTCGCTTCCTTTGACCGGTGTCGGCTGCGTGAAGATCATCGTGACCGAGCTCGCGGCGATTGAGAAGACCCCGAGGGGATTAAAGCTTCTTGAGCGCGCGCCGGGCGTGTCGGTGGATGAGATCCGCAAGGCCACCGAAGCGTCGCTGATCATTGAAGGCGACGTGCCGGAGATGCGGCTGGCCTAACCGCGCGTTCGACCGCCAGACCGCAGACCATGAGCAACCTGAAAGCATCTTCCGCCGTTTTTTGCCTGATTGTGGCGATCGACCAGCTCTTGAAATGGCTCGTGGTCAAGTATCAGGCCGGATTTCAGTTGGGTTGGATCAGTCTTGAAGCCGCGATCAACCCTGGAATTATTTTCGGCAATCTCGCGAACGCGAATCCCCTGGTGCGCACGATTTTCTTTTCATGCTTTTTCATACTGGTTCTTTTCATCGCCGCCTTCATCCAATTCTATTTTTTGCGTGAAACCCGCTATAAGAGCCTATCCCTGAGCCTCGCTGTTTTCGTGGCGGGCATCTCGGGCAACGCGTTCGACCGGATTCGCCTTGGTTACGCCATCGACTATCTTCGTTTTCCGATCGCGTTCTTTGGCGGCTATATTTTGAATTTCGCCGACGTCATGCAGCTGGCGGGGGCGCTTCTCAGCCTGTTTTTTCTTTTTCGTCTGAGGCACGACCTCTGGCCCATCGACGATGAGCGCGGATTTTCGCTGATCGACTCGCGTTATCAGTTGGCGTTTTCGTTCAAAATGGCTTTCATCAGCTTCTTCTCGATGCTGATGACGGGAACGTTTTCGTATGCTTTTTTGAAAGTATATCTGCCGGTTTTTGAAGTGCAGCTGCAGAGCGTTTTTCTCGTCTCATGGCTGGTCATCGGCCTTTTGCTGGTCGTCTTCGCGTTTCTTTTCGGATTGATCCTGTCTTCCCGAACGGTGGGCCCGATTTACGCTCTCGAGCGTTTCATCAAAGCGCTCAAACGGGGCGAATCCGCGCAGCTGAGATTGCGCCAGCTCGACTCTTTCAAACAGCTTGAGACTCTGGCGGAAGAGATCCGTGAACTGACGGTAAAGAAGAGAGAGCCTTAAGCGCCTGGCTAGCGCGTGCGAATCTGGAAGGGTTCGACTTTATCGTAAACGAGGTTCGATTCACAGGTATTCGCGAGCGCATTACAAGTCGACAGGAATCTGGCTGAGCCGCAGCATTGGCTGTTGCTCACGCATGGACCCCCGACTCCGCGACAGGCGCCCGAATTCGCGGCGCTGATGAAGACTTCGCCGAGCTCGTAGCGTGAATAGCCCCAATCGCTGCCCCAATCGAGCCACTGGCCGGTGAAGTTGCCCATCTCGACGCGAGCCCGTCTTCTTTCGGTGCAGGCCTTCGTAAAGTTCTTGAAGAACGCGCTGTTTTTATCGCGTAAGTCGTCGAAGCGAGGATATGCGCCCGAGCCGTCGAATTTCACGTGAGCGATCATGATTTGTCTCTCGACTGTAGGATCGGCGAAGCGCGGCGAAACGATTCCGAAGCAGGTAAGCTTGACCCATGATTCGTCGGCCGGCGGCGGAGGGACATCCGGCCTCGACCAGGCCGGCGAACTGAAACTGAGTAATATCAGCAACGGGAACAATACTGGCTTTTTCATTGTTTCCCCGCCTTTTGGAAAAGGTTCGTCGTTTGGTTAAGGTTGGGTGTTTGGATTATGCCTGGCGAAACAGTTACGTCAGCCTTTTCAAGGAAGTCCGGCCTGTCCTCCATAACCCTGCAATGTATCGGCAGTCGCGCGAAGTGATTGATCGGAGAACCGAGAAGGTGACGATTGAGGATCTGCCATTCGCCGATCATCCCCATGCCGCCGTCGCGAAGCCCATCCAGGATCGCCTTTCTGTAGGCATCGCCGATCGTTCCACACGCGCTCCATGCGCTTTTCATGCGTTGCATGACAGCGACATTAAAATTATTGTCCGATCCGCCCCAGCCGGCGTCTCCGTTCAAGAGCGTGTTTAAGGCGCCGCCGTCATCCATCGCGATCCATTGTTCCGCCCAACTTCTGGCGTTCGAGCTCGGGTATATGGCCTTGCTGATGTAGTGCATCTCGTTCGCCAGTTGATAGTCCGAAGGTTCGCACGAATTGGCGAATATCAGGCCGATCAGGCTTCGCGTTTCCTGGGCCTGCTTGATCGTGGAGACTGCGGGGTATTCGTTCAGCACCAGGCGCAGACCGTCGCTAAAATTGACGGAACCCTCCGATAAGAAGCTTGATGCGATGTTGCCGTTCCCGTAAGGCGCCTGAATCGCGATGTGTCCGCCGTGGCCGTTCAGGAAAAACGCCACCATGTTCCTCTGGCCCATTTGAGTCATGATGTTTTCGCCGTTTTGATAGACGCAGCGGCCCGCGCACTTGTCGCTGGGGACGAAAAATTCCGACGCGTATATTTTCGAATTCGGGCCGAAACTCGCTTGAAATTGATCGATGTCCTCTTTGGTGTAAATCCACGCGTCACCCGTTGAGCCGGCGTTGGAATTGATCGAGTTGTTTTTCATTCCCGGCAACTCGCGATACCAGCGCTTCAGTTTTTGAACGTACCGGGCGACGACGGGATCATGCGGTTTAAAGAGACGATCTTGCGTGACGATTCTTCCGGCCGGAACCACGTCGCTATAACCGATGGTCGACCAATACGGGTCGTAGTAACCGTACTTAAGCGAAAAAACTTTCCCCTGCGGAACGTGCGCGGGGTTGCGGTAGGCGATGAGCGGGGGAGTCGGCCAATACCGCCATTCGTTGTCTTGGCAGAAATAATCCAACCTCACTCCGCTTGGCCCGCTGCAACTCCAGATGTTCGGCGCCATGATCTGTTGAGCCATAGTCGAGCCGTTCACGGCAAGCGGCACGTTCGGAAGAGAGTAATAAAGATCGGTAAACAACTTAATCGACGGAAACTCTTTGTCGGGGCTCCACGGAAATCCATCATAATAGAAAGCCTGCTCCTCGGATTTGTACGGTGGAATATTTTGAGGGTTGCCGATCAGAAGCACGCCGCGAAGCGGGCTCGTTTTCTTCAGCGAACGTATGTAGGCGCGAATCAGGCCGGGAATGAACGAAACTTTCGTGTACGCCTGAAACGCCGATGTCCGCGCGACGTAACCCGGAAGCGATGGCACCGCGAGCTGGCTTACTCCGGGAACAGGGTCTCCCCAGAAATGGTAACACTCATGCTGAAACTCGCCGGAACAATCGGCGGGTTCCGGGTCGTTCGCATCGTAGCCTGGCAAGTCGCCCAGCTCGATGGAATGGGCGCGAACTCCCAGCTGCTCGTAAAAACTCACGAGGTCGTTGACCTCGTAACCGTATCCGTTTTGATAGACGATGAGGAAGTCGTAAACCGGTTCGGCACGCGCGCGTTTGAAGCGGCTCCGCTGATCTTCGCGCCGGCTTTGATACTGGTTCGCAACCGCGGATTTAAATGCCTGCTCCTGCACCGCCGCCTGTTGACTGAATGTGGTAACTGCGGCCTGGTAACCCGTCTTCATCGAGACGGCGAGCGCGTTTCCGAAAACGCTCAACTGGAAAATTTTTGAGACGTGCGCGTGCATCAGCGAAGTTTTCACGTTTGATAAACCGTCCGCGTATTTCTGAACGATCGGACAAAGCCTCGATTCTTCTCCGGGTGGAAAGATCGGGACGTCGGGCATGATCGGCAAAGAGACGCCGGCGCGTACCTCCGCCACGATGTTGAGCGCGGGATTTTCCTTCAGCAGATTCACGGGAACATGCGCTGGAAGGGCGAGGCCGCTCACCTTTATCGCCTTTTTGGCCAGACTTACGCCCGCGGGGGCCGACGTTAGTTCGTAATTCATGAAGCTTCTGCCGCACAGGTTTACGACCCTGCCGGTGACCACGACGTTCGCCTTGGGAGTTGAAACCGTAATATTGAAAAAGAAAGCGAGCAAAGTCAGCAGGATGCCCGTAAGAATGGCGAGGCTAACGATTCGTTTCATCTTTATCATCCCCAAGAGCAGCAAGAATTCCCGACTAATATTATCCACAATTTAAGGATATTAAACAAGGGCTACCCGGCGGTGGGCAAAGATTGCCTATGATGCCCCTCCCCTCGGGCAACCGCTTCGTTTTCTCCGCGCGCGGTTACTTGAGCAACGCGCTGATTTTCTCGACGGAAAGCGCGCCGGTGGCGCGCAGGCCGCTCTTTTTCTTCGTGAGCATGCGGCACTCGATCTTGGTTTTGTGATCGGCGCGGCCGTTCAACGTAAAGGCCCACGAGACGAGCGGGGATTTTTCGAAAACCGGAACTTTGAGTGACGTCCCGCCGGCGCCCTGGGTTTCGAGAAATACCGAGCCTTCCGCCGTTTCGAACGCGACGGAATTATTTTTCTCAACACTCACGCCGACGAGTACGGCGTCAGACCATGCGTTGTTCTTGTTTTTCTGGCGGATGAACGCAAGCGTGTAGCGGCCGATGCCGTAGTTTTCGCTTTCGGTTTTTCTGATCGCCTGGGTCCAGCGCGAGTAAAGATACCCGGTCGGGTCGGCCTTGCCGTCGGTTGTGGTCGCGCAGACGATGTCGTGCGCGGGGCGGCCGGCTTCGAGAAGATCGAGGTTTGGCGACACAGGCGTGGCGTGCGCGAGAGCCGCGTTCGCGGCCGCCGCATCGGAGCTTGCGACCACGTCGGCGATTGAAGTCACGACGACGTCGTGGTCGTTACCGGCATGCGGCGTGGTTATTCCGCCGACGGCGATTTCGGTTCCGGGCAAACTCGTACCGTCGCTTCCGCGCTGTTTTCTTCCGCAGGCGGTGAGCGCCGTAACGAGCGCCAGGGCGATCATCAGATTTCGGTTGAGAGTCATGACCTCAGTCCTCATCCTTTGCGAACTCTTCGCGTTTACGGCCGCTGGTACTGCACGTCGGGCACGTCGTTGCCGATCAATCGCGCGGAGCCGTTCAACCGAATCACGTAGCCGGTCTGCTGATCGGCGGTGAAGGGGATGATCTGGCCGTTGCTCGAAAGAATGCCGCTCACGGTGCTGACCGTCTTCGGGCCGCCTTCATAGACCCAGCCGTTGGTCTCGCCTTGCGAAAGCTGAACGCCGTTCTTGTAGACGCGGATCGAGCTTACGATCGGCTCGTGCGGAATCACGATGTACGAGCGCACGTACGATTCGCGCGTGATCGTCAGGTCGTTTTCGATCGAGGTGAGCACGTTCGAAAGAGCGCTGAAATCGCAGATGTTGAACGCCTTGCCCGGCAGGTAACCGTCGGTCACCATGCGCGTGTACGAGGTGCCGATGTAAGCCGGCCCGCCCAAGCAGCCGCCGGCCGCGTACGCCGAATTCGCGGCGATCGGGTAGAAGCGCACGAGGCTCGGCGAAACGCGAAGCGCCTTGAACTTCGCGGCCCAAGTCGAAAGCTGCGTGGTCGAAAGATAGCCGTTGTGGTTCGGGTCGACCGAATACTCAGCGCCGTTGGTGAGCACGATCACCGCGAGAAGCGCGTCTTTACGAAGCAGCGGCGGCGAAACCGCGGGAAGCGTAGGATTGACGCCAAGGACGCTGTAATCTTTGGTTGGCCAGCCCGTTCCGCCGTCCGACGTGAACGTCACGGCGCGGACATTGGCTTCGGTGTTCTGATAAGCGAGATCCGGAGCACCCGTCGCATCAAGCGACGTCACGAGCGGAAGAAACGAGCCCGCGTCGGTCAGAGCGTTCGCGCTCGGAACCACGGTGGCCGCGTTCGGGTTCGGCGTGCCGTCGGGCAACGTCGCTCCGTTGAAATCAGGGTTCACGAGAACCTTCTGGATCGGCGAGGGGTTGATGATCGCAGTCTTGGCGATGCGAAAATCCCAATATTTGCTGCGAAGACTTGAGACAAAGCCCGCCATCTGGCTTTCGACCGTGGCGAGTGCCGCGTTCATCGAGCCCGAGTTGTCGGGGACGATGACGATATCGACTTTCGCGGGGAGTTGCCGCGCGCCGGCTTCTTGAGACGTCGCCGCGAACTCGGCCTTGCGGTATTCCTGTTTGCCGCAGCCGCCAAGCGCCATCGCGCTGATTAAAGCAGCCGCCGTCATACCAAATTTTAGATGCTTCATACTCTCGTTCCTCTCTCTGAACGGTTTCCTATACCCAGGGGTATCGCAAGGCGCGTGCCA